>SLQN01000552.1 GCA_007131465.1 Paracoccaceae bacterium | reverse complement strand
GCCTTCTGGCAGGCGCGGACCGCGATCCAGACGTGCGGCCACAGTGGTCGAGGTGGTGATGTTCACCACAGCCGGGCTCACATCCTCGGCCAGATCAGCGAAGCTGATCGGACGGTCTGACTGGGCATGTGCAACTGTCACCCAAGCAAAAGCGAAGGCCAGAGCCAGACCGATGACCTGCATGAGTTGCAAGACACCAACCCGCTCGCGCCGCAATGACATGGCATAGGACATTTTGTGAATACTCCTGTTCATAAGGCCCAGGACGGCCCGGGCATGCGCTGATGATGAATGTATGCGGCTCAGGTCCGAACGCAATTTCGGAAATCGGATTTCAACCAGACGTGAAACTCTGTCAGGCGCATGACACTGTCAGTATTGCCCCAGAACCCCGGCGATCGTCATCAGCACGACGCCGCTCAGGACAGCAAGCATGCCGATAAGACGGCGCGCATCTGGCGGGAGTTCTGCCAGCATGCGCAGGATGTCATCCAGACGACGAGGGGCCAGCACAAAGACCAGCCCCTCGAAAATCAGCACCAGCCCAAGGGCCAGAATGATGGTTTGCGCGCTCACCTAGTTGCCGATGATCGCTTCCAGCTCGCGCACAGCGTCCGGTTCTTCCGGGTCGGGTTCTGGCGCGCGCTGTTGCAGCATCTCGGGATCTTCGGCCAGACGCTCTGCCGCGTCCCGGACTGCGGCCAGCACATCCTCGCCCGCGCCATCAGAGCGCAGGAAGGTAAAGAACTCGCTATCCGGGCGGAGGACCATGGTTGAGTTATCCCCGCGCAGCGCGCGCTCGTAGCTTTGCATTGAGCGGGTAAAGGCGAAGAATTCGGGATCCAGACTGAACGCTTCCGCATACACGCGGTTCCGCTCTGCATCGGCTTCGCCACGGATGATCTCGGATTCCCGACGCGCGGCAGAGACCAGCTCGACCACTGTCCGATCTGCCAGAGCCCGCACACGTTGGGCGGCCTCATTCCCGCGTGCGCGCTCGTCAGCGGCTTCACGTTCGCGCTCGGCGCGCATCCGGGCGAAGGTCGCTTCCAGGTTCTCGCGCGGCAGGTCCGTGCGGGTCAGGCGAACGTCGATCACCTCGATCCCGAGGGTCTGCGCCTCGCGCCGTGCCAATTCGCGGATGCGGTTCATCAAGGCTGTCCGATCTTCTGACAACACTGCCGAAGACGGCACAGAGCCGAGCACTTCCCGGATGGCGGCATTCATGATCCGGTCCATGCGCCCCTGTGCTGCGCGGATACCGTCCACACCCACAGCTTCGCGGAAGCGACGCACATCAGCCAGACGCCAGCGCAGGAAGGCATCGACCACAAGGCGGCGGTCATCGAGCGGCGTGATTTCCAACGGTTGGGTTTGAAGCCCCAAGATGCGCGCGTCATAACGCACCACTTCCTGAATGAAGGGCAGCTTGAAACCCAGCCCAGGTTCAGTGATCTCCTGGCGCACCTGACCGAATTGCAGAACCAGAACATTTTCGCGTTCATCAACCACAAAAAGGGAAGAGAATGCAATGACTGCAGCCACCACAGCCACTGGCAAAAGGATACCGGCTTTTTTCATCAGTTGGTCCCCCGCGGGCGTTGCAGCTGGTCAAGCGGCAGGAAAGGCAGAACACCGCTGGACCCGCCTTCGCCAGTCGCTGTGACGTTATCAAGGATCGTCAGGTTCATGTCACCCAGAACACGCTCCATGGTTTCCAAATACATGCGGCGACGGGTCACTTCCGGCGCGTTCACATATTCGGAATAGACCGAGACAAAGCGCGCAGCCTCACCTTGTGCATTGTTGATGACTTCAGCGCGATAGGCTTCTGCTTCTTCCTGCAGTTGTGCTGCCTGACCACGGGCCTGCGCCAGAACGCGGTTGGCATAGGCATCTGCTTCACGCTCAAGCCGGTCACGTTCCTGACGCGCGGTCTGCACATCGCGGAAGGCGTTGATCACCTGTTCGGGCGGGTCGGCCTTGTCGAAGTTCACCCGGATCACATTGATGCCGGATTCGTAGCTGTCGAGCAATTCCTGCACAGCAGCGCGCAGGTCGGCCGCAATGGCCCCGCGATCACGGTTGAGGATCGGTGACAATTCGCTTCGCGCAATGATATCCCGCATCGCGGATTCGGATGCCGCGCGCACAGTTTCGCGCGGGTCGGCAAGGTTGAACAGCAGGCGTGCCGGGTCTGATACGTTCCAGACCACCTGGAATTCGATATCTACGACCGCTTCATCGCGTGTCAGCATCAATCCTGTATCGAGTGCCGAACGGCCGGTGCCCACCTCGGTCACGCGTTCTGTGGTCGTCTGCACGATTTCACGCGACACAACGGGCCAGGGAGCGAAATTGAGCCCCGGATTGCCGGTCTTGTAGAACTGGCCGAATAACAGCTCGACCGAACGCTCTTCGGGCCGAACTGTATAGAACGAACTGAAAGTCCAGACAGCGACAATTGCGACCAGCCCGAGCAGCGCGCCCCGTTTGGAAAAGCCGGGACCACCTGTGCCGCGACCATTCTTGCCGCCACCTCCGCCGCCCATCAGGACGCGCAACTGTTCCTGACCTTTCTTGACGATCTCATCGATTTCGGGGATCGGGGGTTGTCCGTCCCCGCCGCGGTTCCCGCCGCCACTGCCCCGGTTTCCACCGCCGCGATTTCCGCCGCCGCTGCCCCAGGGTCCGCCATTATTGCCAGACATCAGGTCTCCATCCTTGTTGTCGTCATTTCCACTCCAAATTGGGCCTTGGCCCGTCGAAATCAAGCTTTACCCATCATGGCTGCGGGTTGCTGTCCGCATTGTGACCAGTTCCTCGGCCATGGTCGGGTGCACGGCCAGCGTGCGGTCGAAATCCGCCTTGGTTGCGCCCATTGACATGGCCACACCGGCCAGCTGGATCAACTCGCCCGAATGATCCGCGACGATATGACACCCGAGCACCTTGTCACTGCGTTTGCAGACGATCAGTTTCATCAGCACCCGCTCGGAGCGGTCGATAAAGGCGGTGCGCATCGGCCGGAACGCCGCTGCATAGACATCGACCGGGCCTTGCGCGCGCGCATCTTCCTCGCTCAGGCCGACAGTGCCGAATTCCGGTTGCGTGAACACGGCGGTCGGAATCAGGCTGTGATCGAATGCAGTGGGTTTGCCGCCGAAGATCGTGTCGGCAAAGGCATGGCCTTCGCGGATTGCGACCGGGGTCAGATTGGCGCGGTCGGTCACATCGCCCACAGCAAAGATCGAGGGGATCGCGGTCTGGCTATAGGCATCAACCGGGATCGCACCATTGGGTTTCAGTTCAATCCCCAGCGCTTCCAGCCCCAGACCTGTCGCGTTCGGGCTGCGCCCGGTGG
>SLQN01000127.1 GCA_007131465.1 Paracoccaceae bacterium | reverse complement strand
GGGGACATGGTCCAGCCAGTAGCGGATCGTCGCGGGCACGACACCAGCCGCGCCGTTGGTCGGGGCCGTCACCACCTGCCCGCCAGCCGCGTTTTCTTCGTTCACCGCCATCGCATAGGTGCTGATCCAGTCATTGATCACATGCGGCGCCGTCAGGTTCAGGCCACGCTCGCGGTCAAGCGCCTCGCGGATCGCCTTGGCGCGGCGGCGCACCTGCAGCCCACCGGGCAGAGTGCCCTCGGTGGCAAGGCCGCGGTCGATACAATCGCGCATCACCTGCCAGATGCGCTGCAAACCCTGGTCGAGCGATGCAGGCCCCATGAGTTTCAGTTCATTGGCGCGTTTCATCTGGGCGATGGTCTTGCCGGACCTGCGCGCCATGTCCAGCATCTGAGCGGCAGTCTGGAACGGATAGGGGAAATCGGCGGCGGGCTTGGGCGCAGGCCCGCCAAGTTCGGCCTCGGTCACGACAAAGCCACCGCCGACGGAATAGTAGGTTTCCTGTGCGATGACATCGCCTTGCGCGTCAGTCGCCATCAGGCGCAGGCCATTGGCATGGCCGGGCAGTGTCGTGTCATAGTCGAAGATCATGTCGGTTTTCGGATGAAAGCGCAGCGTCCCAAGCCCCTCGGCGTTGATCTGGCCCGTCGCCGTGATCTGGGCCAGCATCTCTTCGGCGCGCGCGGCGTCATAGCCATCGGGGGTGAAGCCCGCAAGGCCAAGGATCACGGCCCTGTCAGTGGCATGACCAACCCCGGTAAAGGCCAATGATCCATGCAGGCTGGCGCGCAGACCCGCCACCGAAAAGGACAACCTGCGCAGATGGTCGAGAAACCGAGCAGCCGCCACCATTGGCCCCATCGTATGCGAGGATGACGGGCCGATCCCCACCTTGAACATGTCGAAGACTGAAAGAAACATGGCGTACCCTTGCCCAATGCCTTGGCGATGTCTAGCCGGTCTGTCGCGCAGGACTTGCTTTGCAGCGACAGAAAATGCCGGAAACAGGACGCGCGGCACGCTTTGCGGCTTGGCAAGCGCGCCTTGTTGCGTCAGGCTTTGATCATGATGACCCAACGCCGACTCTTTGGCTTTTGTGCCCTCGCAACCCTGTTGGCAGGGTGTTCGCCTTGGACCAGTCCGCAGGCAGGTCGCAGCCTTTACGCGCAGAACTGCGCCGCGTGTCATGGCGCAGATGCGCAAGGCGGGGCGCAGGTTCCCGACCTCACGCGGATCGCGGCGCGGGCGGGCGGGGCGTATCCGCAGCGCATGGTGCTGGACAAGCTGGATGGATATGCGCGCGGCGCAGTCGCCTATCAGGGTGCGGAAATGCCGAATTTTGGCGACCTGTTGGTCGGACGGCTGACACGGGTTGAAACCGATCAGGGCCTGTCGCGCCAGTTGCCGGAACCGATTGTCGCGCTGGACGCCTACCTGCGCACGCTTCAGCGCTGAGCCGCGCCCGTACGGACGGGCCGAGACCCCGGCCTGTGCCGATTGTGCTTTTACCCTTGGCCAGAAACCGCCTATAAGGCCCCCGACCGAGACAGAGGGCCTGCCATGACTGACGAGCTTACCCCGATCGACCGCGCCAAATATGCAAGCGCCCATTGCGCGGCCGACTTTGTGCAGAACGGGATGCGGGTGGGGCTTGGCACAGGCTCGACTGCCGCGTGGATGGTCCGCCGTCTGGGCGCGCGGGTGCGGCAGGAAGGGTTGCGCATCCTCGCTGTCCCGACCTCGACCCGCACGGCGCAACTGGCGCGCGAAGTCGGCATCAATGTGGTGTCACTGGACGAGGCGCGCTGGCTGGATCTGACCATCGATGGCGCGGATGAATTCGATGCCGAACTGACGCTGATCAAGGGCGGCGGTGGCGCTTTGTTACAGGAAAAGATCGTGGCCACGGCATCCGACCAGATGATCGTGATCACAGATGCGGCCAAGGAGGTCAAGACACTCGGCGCCTTTCCCCTGCCGGTGGAGGTGATCCCTTTCGGCTGGCAGGCCACGCGGGCGCTGGTCGAGGAAGTTCTGTCCTCGGTCGATGTGATGGGCCGCCAGTCGAGCCTGCGAATGAATGGCGAGCGGCCCTTCATGACGGATGAAGGCAACCATATCCTTGATCTTGCTTTAGGGCGTATCGGCAATGCGCGCCAGCTTTCGCTGGTGCTCAACCAGATCCCCGGTGTGGTTGAAAACGGGCTGTTCGTCGATATTGCCGATCAGGTCGTGATCGGACATGCCGATGGCACATGCGAATTGCGCGATCTGACCAGCGGCACGGCAGAGACCAGCCTGCGCCAGGTCGATCTGGGCGAAGCCAGCAACATCTTTTCAGATATCTGAGGGGCATTCATGGCGTTCGACTATGATCTTTTTGTCATCGGCGGCGGCTCTGGTGGCGTTCGGGCCGCACGGATCGCGGCCCATGAGCATGGTGCGCGGGTCGGGCTGGCCGAGGAATACCGCATGGGCGGAACCTGCGTCATTCGCGGCTGCGTGCCCAAGAAACTGATGGTTTTCGCTTCGGGGTTTCCCCGGAATGTGGCCGATGCACAGGCCTATGGCTGGGACGCGCAGATCGGCGGGTTTGACTGGACCGCCTTCCGCGCGCGGCTGGATGCGGAGCTGAGCCGCCTGGAAGGCCTCTACCGCGCCAATCTGGAGCGTGCAGGCGTCACCGTCCATGATTGCCGCGCCATGGTTTGCGGCCCGCATGAGGTGCGGTTGGCAGATGGGCGCGAGATTTCGGCCCGGCATATCCTGATCGCAACCGGGGGGCGCCCGGTCGTGCCGGAGAAATGGCAGGGCAAGGGGGGGCTGACCTCCAACGATGTGTTCGTGATGGAGCGTCTGCCCAAGTCCATCCTGATCGTGGGCGGGGGCTATATCGCCAGCGAATTCGCTTGTATCTTCAACGGGCTGGGCGTCCAGACCACGCAATTCTACCGCGGGGCGCAGATCCTGCGCGGCTTCGACGAGGAATCGCGCGGCCACATCGCCGGGGAAATGGCCGAAAATGGCGTCGATCTGCGCCTGGGCACGGATGTGCTGGAGATGGAAGGGCGCGACGGCAAGACATGGGTCAAGGCGACGACTGGCCATGATGCAAGCTATGAAGCCGTGATGTTCGCCACGGGCCGCAAGCCTGCGACCGAAGGGCTGGGGCTGGAGGCGCTGGGGCTGGAACTGAAGCCAAATGGCGCGATCCCGGTGGACCGCTACAGCCAGACAGCGGTTCCGTCGATCTATGCTGTGGGCGATGTGACCGATCGCGCCAATCTGACGCCGGTGGCCATCCGCGAGGGCCATGCCTTTGCCGATACCGTCTTTGGCGGAAGGCCCACCTATTTCGATCACGGGCTGATCC
>SLQN01000293.1 GCA_007131465.1 Paracoccaceae bacterium | reverse complement strand
TGACCCGCTGCACTTCGCGCATCACGGTCCAGCCACCAAAACCCAGCGCCAGCACCAGAAAGGCCATCATCGTCACGGATCCAATCGCAACTGGGTCGAGCCTACGCCAGAACGGGTCCGGCGCGGCAGCCATACTGGTGCGCGCCAATAGTCCGTTCGAGAAGTCACGATTCGCCGCCACACTCTCGATACGGGGAAGCGAAGAGGGCGTGCGGTGCAGATCCGAGCTGATGGCAAAGCCGGTTTCGGAGCAAAACTTTGCGTAGGACCAGTCCGGGTCCATCCCAAGATACCTTGCGTAGGACCGAACATAGCCCGCAACAAAACTCGCAGCCTCGAACGCAGTCAGATCGCCGGATTCGATGGCGGCAATGTAGGTCGCGCGGATATGCAATTCGCGCTGCACATCCAGAAGCGACTTGCCCAGCGTCGCTCGCTCCCCGCGCATCAGATCGCCCAGACGGACCTCGAAATCATCGAAGCCCATGGCGATGCTGCCAATATCGGGATTGTCCTGTGATCTGGGCTTACCGCCAAACCATTTCATCGCCCGCCCCTCGACCGCCTGCAAACCGGTGTGCCATCATTTAGCCGCTCGTGGCTTTTGTATCCACGTTGTCCGTAACACCACCATAAAGGATTTGGTAGCGAATTGAAGCTTTATTACAGGTTCAGGCAGAAATTTCGGCGCGATTCAGCGCACAATGCGCCCAGAGCCCATCCATTGCGCGCACCAGATCGTCGATCATGCGCGGGTCATGGACCGGGGACGGAGTGAAGCGCAGCCGTTCGGTTCCGCGCGGCACGGTGGGGAAGTTTATGGGCTGCGCATAGATACCGAAACGCTCCAGCAGCATGTCCGAAATCGCCTTGCAATGCACCGGATCGCCCACATGGACCGGCACGATATGACTGCCATGATCGATGATCGGCATGCCCAGCCCGCGCAGCCGCATCTTGAGGATGCGGGCATTGTCCTGCTGCCGGTCGCGCAGGTGTTGCGCGGTCTTCAGAAACTCGACCGAGGCTGCAGCCCCCGCGGCGATCGCGGGCGGCAGCGAGGTGGTGAAGATGAAGCCCGGCGCATAGGACCGCACGGCGTCGCACATCTTCGCCGAGGCCGCGATATAGCCGCCCATGACGCCATACGCCTTGGCCAATGTGCCGTTGATGATGTCGATGCGGTGCATCAGCCCGTCGCGTTCGGCGACCCCTGCCCCGCGCGGGCCATACATGCCCACGGCGTGAACCTCGTCGATATAGGTCAGCGCGCCGAATTCATCGGCCAGATCGCAGATCTCGCGGATCGGGCCGAAATCGCCATCCATCGAATAGATCGATTCGAACGCGATCAGCTTGGGCGCGGCGGGATCGTCGGCCTCCATCAACGCGCGCAGATGCGCCACGTCATTGTGCCGGAAGACGCGCTTCGCGCCACCGTTGCGGCGCACGCCCTCGATCATCGAGGCGTGGTTGAGCGCGTCGGAATAGATGATCAGCCCCGGAAACAGCTTTGGCAGGGTCGAAAGCGTGGCGTCATTGGCGATATAGGCCGACGTGAAGATCAGCGCCGCCTCTTTCTGGTGCAGATCCGCAAGGGTGGCCTCCAGCCGCTTGTGATAGACGGTCGTGCCGGAAATGTTGCGTGTCCCGCCCGACCCTGCGCCGGTGGCATCCACGGCTTCGTGCATGGCGGCCAGAACGACGGGTTGCTGGCCCATGCCCAGATAATCATTACCGCACCAGACGACGATATCGCGCTGTGTCCCATCGGGCCGGGTCCAGACCGCGCGGGGGAAATGCCCCTTGCGCCGTTCGATATCGATGAATGTCCGGTAGCGGCCCTCTTCATGCAACTGGTTCAAGGCGGTCTCTAGCGCAGCAGTATAGTCCAAAACCTTCTCCCTCGCAGTCATGCTAGGTACATGTCGTTGTCAGCCGTCCCGGACGCGAAAGGTTCAAGTGCGCCCGTCACCCTGTCCTAACGTTCCCCTTACCCCCGGAAATTGACCTATGTCAAAGCTGTCGGAAAAACAATTCATGCGCGCGTGGCGCTTCGTCGCATCGCAAACAGCCCACGGAACGAGGTCGGGCAATGTCAGTTCGCGGACACCTCCAGCACGACCACGCAGGGCGCGCCACCGCTTCGCACAGTGTCACAGGCCTCCAGCGCGGCGGTCTGCGCGGATTGCAGGCTGTCGAGCCCCGACAATGCAACCGCCGAGGCCACAGGCATTCCATCGCGCACGAAGCCTTCATCCGGGGCGACCGCAAGAGCCGAGAAGCCGGATGTTTCAGTGACGAACAGGTCCAGTGCCTCGCGATTCTGGCCGACAAGGCGCAATGTCAGCAATTCCTCCTCGGTCAGGAACGGGTGCAGGCTTACGCGCACCTCGATCCCGTCAAGCTGATAGGTCTCCACGCCGACCTCCTGCGCGGAGGCCAGACCTGCCCATCCCAGCGCGGCCAGTGCCACGATACCCGATTTCCACATTTACCATACTCCCGAGAATCAGTTGTGTTTCGCGCAACAGTATAGCGGGGCTTCGGGGGCTGGACAGCCCCCCCCGCTCTGCTAGGGTCGCGGCGAATTGCCAAACCGGAGTGCCACCATGACCACCCGCCTGCTGCCCGTCCTCGACCAGATCGACACGGACCTGCCCGACGCACTGGAGCGTCTGTCGAACCTGCTGCGCATCCCCTCCATCTCGACCGACCCGGCGCACACGCCCGATGTGGACCGCGCCGCCGACTGGCTGGTGGCAGATCTGGCAAGCCTTGGCCTCAGTGCGCGCAAGGATGCGACGGCCGGGCATCCGATGGTGGTGGCAAAGGGAGGCGCCGAGGGGGGCGCGCATCTGTTGTTCTATGGCCATTACGACGTGCAGCCCGCCGACCCGCTGGAGTTGTGGGACAGCCCGCCTTTCGAGCCGCGCATCGAGGATACGCCGAATGGAAAGGTCATCCGCGCACGCGGCGCATCCGACGACAAGGGCCAGTTGATGACCTTTGTCGAGGCCTGCCGTGCCTGGCTGAAAGTGCATGGGGAATTGCCCGTCCGGCTGACCTTCTGCCTGGAAGGCGAGGAGGAAAGCGGCTCGCCCTCGCTCGTGCCCTATCTGGAAGCCAACCGCGACGCGCTGAAGGCCGATATCGCACTGATCTGCGACACGGGGCTATTTGACGCGCAAACGCCGGGCATCACCACCATGCTGCGCGGGCTGCTGGGCGAGGAGATCATTATCCACGGCCCCACCCGCGACCTGCATTCGGGCAGTTTTGGTGGTGCTGCGATGAACCCCGCACGGGTGTTGACGCGCATCCTGGCAGACCTGCATGACGATCAGAGCCGCGTGACTGTGCCGGGATTCTATGA
>SLQN01000348.1 GCA_007131465.1 Paracoccaceae bacterium | reverse complement strand
TCGATTACCTTTTCGACCTCGGCCTCGGCGGCCGTATCATAGGTCACTTCGCCGCCGACCGGCTTTTTGTGCTTTGCTCCGAAATCCTCAGGCATCGTCATACACCACTTCAAGCGAGGCCTTCTCGACCGCATTCTTGCCACGCATGTCGGCATCGGTCGCGGGCTCCAGCACCACGTCGCCGCCTGTGTCCTTGCTGTCGAACAAGGCCAGCAACCCGTCCTGATCCAGTGGCGCCGGGCGCACAGGGGGCGCAATGCCCACAGCGTCCGCCAGCCCGGCAAACAGCGGTCCCCACTGGCTTTGGCCCGTGCCGACGATCTGGTAATTCGCGGATTTCTTGCGCAGGTCATCATCGGCCGGAATCGTCGCCAGGACCGGGATCTTGACCGCGTCCGCAAAAGCCTGCGCTTCGCCCGTGCCGTCATCCTTGTTGATGACCAGCCCCGCAACGCCGACATTGCCCCCCATCTTGCGGAAATATTCCACCGCCGAGCAGACATTGTTCGCGACATAAAGGCTCTGGAGGTCATTTGACCCGACCAGAATCACCTTCTGCGCCATGTCCCGCGCGATTGGCAGTCCGAAACCGCCGCAGACCACATCGCCCAGGAAATCCAGCAGAACGTAATCGAAGTCCCAGTCATGGAAGCCCAGCTTCTCCAGCAGTTCGAACCCGTGGATGATGCCCCGGCCGCCGCAGCCGCGCCCGACTTCCGGCCCGCCAAGCTCCATCGCGAAAACGCCGTTGCGCTTGTAGCAGACATCGCCGATCTTCACTTCCTCGCCTGCCAGCTTCTTGCGGGTCGAGGTCTCGATGATCGTGGGGCAGGCTTTCCCTGCGAACAGCAGCGACGTGGTATCCGATTTCGGGTCGCAGCCGATCAGCAGCACGCGCTTGCCCATTTCCGCCATCATGCACGACAGGTTGGCCAGCGTGAAGGACTTGCCGATCCCGCCCTTGCCGTAAATCGCGATGATCTGCGTGTGTTTCGTGGGTTCGCCTTGCGGCACTTCCAGTGTCGGCTCCTCATGCGCTTCATCGCGCAGGCGTTTGTCGAAATCCTTCAGGTTCGGGATGTCGAGGGTCATGCATGGGCCTCCCAGTCCAGTATCATTTTCAGGCAATCAGGGTCGGTGAACGCCAATTCATAAGCAGCCGCTGCATCAGCGGGCCGGGCGTGATGCGTGATCAGCCCGTCCAGCGACAGACGGCCGGTGTCGATCAGATCGCGCGTGGCGATCAGGTCCTCGGGCTGCCATTCGGCGGCAATGCGCAGACGCGCCTCGCGCATGAAGGCAGGCACGAAATTGAATTGCAGCGGCTTGGTGTAAAAGCCCGCCAGCACGACTTCGCCATTCTTCGCCAGACGCCCGACAAGCTGGTCGATCATCCCCTCGGCCCCCGAGGCATCCATGATGCAGGTGTAATCACGGCGCGAATCGTTGTCAGGGTGGCAGACCTCATAGCCCGCAGCGCCCGCTTGGCGCGCCGGGTTGATCTCCCAGACTTGCGGCGCAGGCGCGCCAGAGGCGACCACGATTCGTGCAATCAGCCGGCCCAGCACACCATGCCCGACCACAAGGTCGGGCATGGCGGCATGAGCGCCCGCCACAGCGTGACGGGCAGTGGCAGCCAGCGCCAGTAATGCGCCCGAAGCGCCCATGCCGGGGTCAATGCGGGTGACCCGCCTTGCATCCGTGACCAGAGTTCGCGCTGCGCCGCCAAAGAGGCCGAAGACCGGCCCCTGTTCGGTTGCCTCAAAACAGTTTGCGCCGGGAACGAAGACATGCTCGCCCGTCTTGAAACCTGTGTCGCGCCCGGCTTCAAGAATTTCGCCAGCCGCCTCATATCCCGGCACAAGCGGGTAGCCCATACCGGGAAATGGCGGCATTTCGCCGGACCAGAACAGCTTCTCCGTGCCGGTAGACACCCCCGAATGGTCGATCCGCACAACCAGATCCTGCGGCCCTGCGGCCTTCAGGCCAACCTTGCCAAGCGAAAGCTGGCGTGGGGCTGAAAGGATGATGGCGTCGGTCTGCACGGGGTCCCTCCTTGTGGCGGACGCTGGCTGCGCAAGAGGCGCCGCGAGTCGTCTGCCTGTACTGTAATCATAACGCTACACTTTATACTGTCAACCTTTATTGACACCTTTACCAGTCACGCAGCAGCCTGACTTTTCCGCGCCTGCAGACTACAGGTGACGAAGCGGCGATCTGCCATTTCCTTGGAGATATCAACGAATCCTGCCTCGGATAGCAATTCGGTTATCCGCGCGGCACTGCGGGTCTGGCCTGTCTGCATCGCCAATGTGTAAACAGAAAAATACACATCGGTCTGGGGGTCAGGCCGCAGCCCGCCAGACATCGGCTCGATGATTAGCACCCGCCCACCTGGCGGCAGCGCCTCATGCGTCTTGGCCAGAAGCGCGCGCACTGTGGCATCCGAATGGTCATAAAGCACCCTTACAAGGCTGATGACATCCGCCCCCCCGGGCAGCGGATCAGTGCGGAACGACCCACCGTGGCGCGCGATACCCTCTGGCAGCGCGGCCTGCGCCACGACATCGGGCAGATCGAATAGCGCCAGTTCCAGCGCCGGATAACGCGCACGCACGGCGCGCAGGAATACCCCTGTGCCGCCACCCACATCCAGAAGCCGCCGCGCACCTTTCAACGACAGGTGAGCCAGCGCCTCCTGCGCGACAAGGTGCTGGCTTTCGGCCATCAGGCGCGAGTAGCGCGCGGTCTGGTCCGGGTCCATCGCACCTTTCGCGCCAAAGACATAAGGCCAGAAATCTGCCAGTGCGGGCTGCGTTTCCCCTCGGATGAAGGCCACAGGATCGGCCAGATCGGAATACAGCACATCATGATGGCGCACCATGTCGGCCAGCCCCGGCACGGCCAGAAAGGCCGCGCCCCGCCGCGCCAGCGCGAAGGTCGCGCCGCGACGGCGCAACAGGCGCATCGCGGCCCCGGCCTGCAAGAGAATCAGCATCCGCTCGGGCGGGACAGCGCAGCGCGCGGCCAGCGACTGCGCAGTTGCCGGGCCATCGGCCAGCATATGCAGCACGCGCATTTCAACCAGCGCCATCAGCATCTGGCTTTGCACGAATCCCTGCATCAGATCGAACAGCGCCGCCCCTTCGCGTCGGGCAATGCCCCGCAGCCCCGGAACCCGCGCGCACAGTGTCTGGAACCACGGCGCGGCAACCAGCCGGTTGGCCAGCCCGACCGGACGAAACGGCGCGTCAGGGGCAGGGATATCCGCCACCGTCGTCAGACCCGGACAGGCGCAACCGGGGTCATGCGTTCGGCATAAAGCCGCACAAGCTGCGCAAGCTGGCCTTCGCCGGGGCAGGACGGGATCGAGGCG
>SLQN01000210.1 GCA_007131465.1 Paracoccaceae bacterium | reverse complement strand
GCCACCATCGCGGAAGGCTTCATCGTCGGTGCGCGCTCCTTGCCTGGCAACCCATATGACGGCCATACGCTGGCAGAGGCACTGGATCAGGTGGAAGTGCTGACCGATATCCGCCCCGCGCTGGCGGTGGTCGACCGAGGATATCGCGGCCATGGTGTGACGCGCACACGCGTGCTGATCAGCGGCATGCGAAAAGGCATCACGCCCATGCTGGCGAAACTCCTGCGACGACGCAGCGCCATCGAAGCCGAGATCGGGCACATGAAAACGGACGGCCGACTGACGCGCTGCCCGCTGAAGGGCACGGCGGGTGATGCGATCTTTGCCGTTCTTTGCGCCTGCGGCCACAATATCCGCAAGATACTGGCCCACCTGCGGGCCATTTTGGCGATGTTAATCGCTGCCATACTCCGCGTTCTCGAGCAGCGCCCAGAAGGTCAACTCGCGTCCTATGCCCCCTGAAAGGATTGTTCAGGGCGAACTCAATAGCGCGTTTGAGCGTCTTCAAGGGCGACCATGACGCTGATGGCAAGGCCACAATGACCTTAAGCGAATTTGATCAGTGGTTTGCCCTGGAAGTACGCCACTCGGGTGTTCCGGTCCGAGATGATGGCACTGATCTATTTTCACATCTCGTCGCTGGGCCAAATAACACAGCTTGCGTCGCGAATGCAGTCCGACACGCTCGAACCACAGGCCGAAACTGCACAAACAGACGCGAGTGCCGAGGAAACGCTCTAATCCAGACTGTCCACCAAGGCCGCGATCACCAGGTCAGGCTGTGTATAGAACAGCGTCTGGCCCGCGGTTTCTGACAGGATCAGTCTGCAGCGCTTACCAAGGTCTTGCGCAAGCGCGACAACCGACCCTGCAAGCACGACCTTGTCGTGACGACCGTGCAGCAGCGTCACCGGGCATGTGCTGGCGGAAATCAGCTCTGACCAGTTCTGCACCACTTGGTTTATGTCAGCTTCAACCGCGTGATAGCCCTGCGCAATCCCGAACTGGACACCATCTGTCATGAGGCTGGCAATTTGCGGATCGGAAAAAGCACGAATATCGACCGGGGAATTTTCGTAATGGGCATGGATGAAGTTGGAAATGCCGCCAGCCTTGATCTGCCGAATTCCGGCAAGCAGGATAAGCGGGAGTGCTGACGGGAAGAACCTTGCGGTGAAAGCCACTGTGCGTTGCCGATTCGACATCTGGCGCACCTGCGCCATATCGCGTATCGGAACGGCCCCGGCAACATTGCAGATGGCGCTGATACGCTGCGGCGCATGTGCAGCCATTGCAAAAGTATAGACCGACCCGGTCATATGGCCAACGACCGGCAACCGGGCGATGTCCAGAGCGTTCAGCAGATTACAGATATCCGCGCAAAAACGGGCGGGACGGTCCTTGATCGGGCTGTCATCGGCCTGGGCCGATCCGAACCCCGGACGCTCTGGCGCTATGATCCGCAGATTGGCCTTCTTCAGGGCCGGGCCCAGGGTGGCGAATTGCAACAGGCCATCCAGCATCCCGTGAATGTACAACACCGGCCGCCCGGTGGCAGGACCAAAGACATGATAAGGCATCGCGCGACCATCGGGCAGAACATGCTGGCTGACGTAATCGCCTGCGGGTGCGCCGACAGGTATTTTTCTTTCTAGATGTGCCGCGATGCTTAGCACCAGCCGGACCAGCTGTGCCTGGGAATTGGTTGCTGTCTTGCGCAGGATGGATTTCAACTGCGTGCGCAGAGTGGAAACCTGCCGACCTGTCATATCCGACACTTCCGCCAGCGTCTGCCCGGCGGCCAGCGCCTCGACGATCTGCAATTCGCGCGTGCTCAGCGAAAACGAGGTGCGCAGGATATGGGCCAGCATCGGGGTCCAGCCCACGTCCATGTCTTCCAGCAGCAACAGTTTTTCGTCATCCGGTTGCGTTATCTGCTGCGCGATCAGATAGCGCGGTGGGTCATCCGGCTGTCCCATGACGCGCAAGATAATGGGCGCAGGCACGGACAGGCCGGGCAGGTTCAGCCGGTGCAGCATGGCCCTAAGCTTGGTGTAGCTGTCGGCGTCCAGCGCAAGCTGCGCAACTGTGGAATTTCGGGACAGCCCAAGACCGGCCTGCGCATGGCCATTGAACCACACGACGCGGCCTGCCGCGTTCAGCACCAGCCGCGCACGCGCCGCGCCATCGTCATCAGGATCAAAACGCCCGTGCAAGGCATCGAATGCCTTCATCACCGCCATCGAGGTGTTCAGATACGCGACCGAGGCGTCAATCGTCGCAGCATTCATGTTCGCGGCCTCGCTGCTTTCAAGGTCAAAGACAGCCGCTTCGATCCGCGCGCCCCAGCTATGCATCAACGCATCATAGCGATTGGGCATCATCGCAGTCTTGTATATCTCGTCCAGCAACTGAGCATCTGCGAGCTGGAGTGCTGACGGAACAATCTTTCTTGATGGCGAATCGGGTTCCATGTCCATGACCACAATTTTGCCGAAACCGTGTCCGCGCGCATACCCCATTTGGGGTATGATAGCGACATTTCGATGTCGCCTGCGGCCGAAAGGCATCAATCCTGTTGCCTTCGGCGCTGATTTCTGTCGGTGCGACGGACTGGACAAGATCAATGTGAAGAAAGCAAAGATAGCTTTCGCCCGAAGCATGGATCGGCCCGTGCCGGGCCACTTCCTTTCTGTTGTTAACCAAAAAAATGAGCAGTTGATGACATTCAAGACATTTTCGGGGCTGTGCCTTGCAGTCCCATTTTCCATTTCCCTGACCTTAGCGGCCGCCCGGGTTCTGGCACAATCCGGTCAGGATCAGGCCGACCAGCCGCCGACCGATACCCCGGTTCAGATGATCGAGGCAGAGATTGACTCGGCCAGCGATGCACCGCCCGCCCTGACCCCCGCCGAAGAACTGGCCTTGCAGGCCGAACAGGCAGCAGAACAGGAAGCTACCACTGCACAACCCGCATCCCGCCCGCGCCAGACCGCAGCGCCTGTCGCAGTCCAGATGCTGACTGTGCGGCAGTTGGTCACCGGCCAGTCCGCCTATCTGACCGAAGCCGAAATCGCCACGGTGCGCGCTGCGCTGTTCGGCCAGCGCCTTTCGGTTGCCGATGCCGCCCGGCTGGCAGACGGGTTCAACGCGCTTTACGCCAGCAAGGGCATCGCGCTGGCCAGCGCGACAGTTACCGCAATTGACACGCGCACAGGCGAGGTCCGCATCGCATTCAATGAACCCGTCATTCGCAATGTCCGGGTCGAAGATGGCGATTTGGCCAGCGGCGCGGTCTATGCGCGACGGCTTGCCCTGCAACAGGGTGCGTTGGCCGATACGCGCCACATCGCCGAACGCCAGCTTCGTCTGCAACGT
>SLQN01000250.1 GCA_007131465.1 Paracoccaceae bacterium | reverse complement strand
TCGCTGGAGGTCGGGTGATGATCCAGCATCAGATCGCCATCAGGTTATCAAAACGCTCTGTCCATTCGCGGCGGTTTTCGGCAACGAATTGCCAGTCGGGAGAATACACGCCAAGCCCGTCAGGCAGGTCTGCGCCACCTGTGGACAAGGTATTGGTGGCCAGCGAAGAAGTGAAATCAGCAATGGCAGATTGCAGATCGGCGCTGAGGATTTCGTTGATATAGCTTGCCGCCAGTTCCGCATTTGGTGCGCCTTCGACCATGCAGATCCCCGAAGGCATAACAAAAATACCCTCGGAAGGTGCTGCCAGATCAATCGGCGAACCTTCATCCCGGCGCGGCAGTGCGAAGGAAGAGAAATTGCCCGGCAACATGCTGATCTCGCCCTGTTCCAACAAGTTGAAGGCCTGTGGCATCTGGGTATAGATGCTCAGCAGGTTGTCGCGCAGTTCTGCCATCTTGTCGAAAGCCGCGTCGATCTCATACTGCGCTTCCTCGAACGGCATGCCGGTGGCCAGCATCGCCGCCACAAATAGGGTCCACATGCCTTCTGTATTCTGCAACGACGGAATTATGACGCGCCCTGCTGCCTCGGGGGCCCAGAGTGCCTCCCAGCTTTCCACACCACCCAGCATGTCAGTATTATAGGCAATCCCCGCCCAGGGCTGCGCGTAATTTGCCCACATTCCATCCAGATGCACTGCGCCTTCGCGCAATTCGGCCATGTTGGGAACCATGTCCGTGCCAAGACGCTCCAAAAGCCCTTCGTCTACCGCCTGAAGCATGACCGGGTCATCCATCTGCACGACTGACAGATATTGCTGCCCACGGTTGGCCACCATCTTTTCAAGATTCACGGCCGAGCGTGTGCCCTCAAAGAGAACTTCGGCACCAATCGCCTCTCGCATATGGGGCACGACGATTGCTTCCATCCAATTCGTGTGGCTGGCGGCGCAGCCAATCACCAACTGATTGGTCTGCGCCCGCAGAAGTCCGGGAGCAGCCAGACTTGCGGCAGCAGCGGCAGATGTCTTCAACATTGAGCGGCGGGTCAGCATGGTCATGGTGGTTCCTCTCGGTGTAGGGTGTCTCACATGTTTGACAAAATGGCATTCCATTTGACATGCGTCCTAGGTTGAGGCAGGAATCGCAATATGAATATGGGATGATCTGACAAATTCCCTTAATTGTGCATAAATTTTGAGCACTGACCGACGTTAGAGGCAACTTGAGGGGCAAGAATGATAAGAATGGCATGTCACTTGCGTAATGTCCGTCCCCTGTGCCCCGCTGGCGGTCTTGGGGTTTTGTCCGATATCTGGATCAAGGACGGCCACATCTCCAGCATCCGGCCAGCGCAAGACGATTGCGCCGTGTCGCCCGACTGCGCCCAGATCGACGATGGTGAGGTTATAGATGGGCGCGGGGCACTGTGCTTGCCCGGCTTGGTTAACACTCATAACCATACTCCGCTGATGAGTGTGCGCGGCATGGTCGAGGATCTTGGATTTGCCCCCGCCTATGTGCCGGGTGTACCGCAGGGCCATTGGTTGTCGGAGGAAGAGACGCTGGCGCTCGCCCGTTTGGGCGTCATGGAACTCATGCTGGCCGGTGCGACGACAATCGTTGATTACTACCGAAAGCCTGAAGCACTTGCGCGTGCCGCAACCGAGATGGGTGTGCGTGCGCAGGTTGGGGGGCGGGTCATGGATGCCGACAGCGCTGCGCTGGCCGAAGGAAGGTTCGAGCATGACAGAGCGCTTGGGGCCGCCAGCCTGCGCGATGCGCTTGACCTGATCGAGAAATGGGACGGCACGGCGCGTATTCAGACAATTCTTGCGCCCCATGCGCCAGATACCTGCTCGCGCCCGATGCTGAAGGAATTCGCACGCCTTGCCCAGGCAATGGGCAAACAGGTGCATACGCATCTGGCCCAGTCACCGCTGGAGGTGGACTGCATCCGTGCGCGCGAAGGGATGACGCCTGTCGAATTTCTGGACGATCTGGGTCTTTTGAATGCAGACCTGGTTGCAGCACATTGCATCTTTCTGACCGAGGAAGACATTGCGCGACTGGGGCGCAACCGTGTTGTTGTCGCGCATGCACCCATTGGTAATGCCAGTTTTGGGGCGGCTGCGCCGATCTGCGCCCTGGAGCAGGCAGGCGCGCAGATCACCCTTTGCACCGATACCAAAAGCGCCGACATGTTCGAGGCGATGCGCATGGCGATCGCGACAGCACGCTGGCGGTCCGGGATGAAGATGGTGCTGGATGCGCGAACCGTTTTCGGTTGGGCGACGTCCGGTGGCGCGGCGGCACTGAAGGGCCAGAGCGCCAGCGGCACGCTGGAGCCGGGCGCACCCGCTGATATGATCCTGCTGGATCCCTCGGCGCCCAACCTGCGGCCTGTAATTGACGGCTTCGGCATCGTGGCGCATTCGGGCAGTGCATCGAATGTGCGTAGCGTGATCTGCGAAGGTGAGGTGCTTGTGGAAGATGGCCGTCCAATCCGCGTAGATCCTGTTGAAGTGATTGCGGAGGCGCAGCAGGTGGCAGAACGCCTGTGGCAGCGAGCAAGGGGTTAACGCGTGGCCCTTGTCTTTTGCAGTCTGGACAAGACACCTGCAAACCTTGGGAGTTCTGGCCGCCCAGCCCATGTAGCGGGCTGGCTGATGCCGTTTCTGCCGCGATCAGGCGCGGGCGCGGGACGTACGCTTGGCGGGGGCGGCGGGGACATCTTCCGCAAGCGCGCGTGCGAGCGTTTCGCCCGTATGGCGCAGATGCGCAGTCCAGGCAGCGGCAGCAGCATCGGGGTCGCGCGCCCGCAGCGCCCGCATCAGCGCTTCATGTTCATCCACGGACTGCCGCCAGCGATCCGGGCTCATGATGGCCATGTATCGCCCACGCCGGGCACGCAGCATAAGGCGCGCATGGGTGGTGGCAAGCTCTGGGTTACCGCAGGCGCTGACAACAAGATCATGGATGGCGCTGTTGATCTCGAAATAAGGATCAATCTGCGAACGATTGTAATGGAATGCCATCTGGACATGCAAATCTTCCAGCCGCGCCAGAGTTTCCGTGCTGGCCGTCTCGGCTGTGCGCCGCGCGGCCAGACCTTCAAGGACCGAGATCACATCGAACAGCCGCACGACCTCTGCCGGCGTGAAGGCCGTCACCTCAGCGCCACGGTTGCGCGAGATCGACACAAGCCCGTCAAGCTCCAGCAGTTTCAGCCCTTCGCGGATTGGCGTTCGAGATATGTTCAACTCTCTCGAAAGCTGACGCTCCACAATGCGATCACCAGGTTTGAGCTTGCCGGTGACAATCGCGTGGCGAAGGTGGCGCACCACCGCCAAAGCCATGGCGTTCTGATGCGAAAGATCACCAGTGATCATCTCAGCAGGCAGCGCGCTGGTTTCAGGAATCGTCATGTGAAAAGAGGACCCTCGTGAAAATGGAATGCCGGAATAACCGTCACGCGGAAGCTCCCATTGCGTCAACCCCAAAAAGACGGATCATGGTTCTCAATCCGAATACCGACCCTCGCATAACAGAACTGCTTCGCCGGGCAGCACTTCATTGCGCACCGCCCGGTTGCACGATCGTCACGCGGTCCGTCGCCGCAGGGCCAGCGGCGCTGCGCGTCGCTGCTGATCTGCTGGTGGCAGAGCGAGAGGTTCTCACTGTCCTGCGCGCACAGTCCGATCTGGATGGAGTGGCCGATCTGGATGGTCTGGTCATCGCAGCTTTCGGAGATCCCGGGCTGGAGGAAGCGCAGAAGATCGCGCGATTTCCAGTCGTCGGACTGGGCGCAAGCGGCATGAAAGCTAGCGCAGCGTACGGGCGGTTTGCGATTCTTACGATGGGCAAGCAGATGGATGCAAACCTGCGCGCACGCGTCGTCCAGCGCGGTCTTGCGGGACATCTGAGTGACATACGCTACCTCGATGCCGACATCCCGGATGTTGCCCGGAACCCGCTGGGATATCTATCCGTGATCGAGGCCGAAGCACGGATCGCGGCCACCAAGGGAGCTCAAGCGCTGCTTCTTGGAGGGGCGCCATTCGCCGGGCTGAGCCAGCATCCCCGCGCCTGCATTCCAGTGATTGATGGACTGGCTGCCGCGTTCGAGGACATAATTACGAAGCTGGCGGCGTCAAACCGCCCGATTTCCCACGGGTGAAAGGGCTCCAAAAGGCCCCTGAAAATATTTTGATGACCTTTCCCATGCGGATGAGAGTGTTCGTATTCAGATGACTGTTCAGAGCGTGGTTTGCCGCCTCAATGTGCTGCACCGAGCGTAAGCAATCGCTCAGAATGGCTACGCCTGTGTCGTTCTCCACTCACCTTGTTTCTTTGTTTTCATCAGTCATGGCGCAGTGACTCCGGAACATAGCGAAACGTACTGCCGTCGCGGCTGACATGACCGATCCCGGGGAAAGTGAAGTGATAGCCCATGACCTGCATCCGGTCGGTGGCCAGCATATCAAGAATCCGCACACTGCTGCGTGCCGCCTGCCCGGGATCCGTGTCGAAGGACAAGGGCCATCCGGGTTCGCGCACCGACAGCACGCGACGCGGACGACCGCACAGGTCCGCGTTTCGCCGACTGGCTGCTTGAGCAGGCGCGGGAGTCACAGGAGTGGGTCGACGGCATGGCCGGGCCGTTGCGTGGACCCGGGTGACTTCGTACAAGCGCCTGGAGCAGTGCCACCATGCATTGACTGTCCTGATCACAAGTCTGCGACGGCCACGCTGACCTGCGAAGGCACCCGGATCAACCGTGACGTGGTCGAATGCGGCCCACACTGTCGCGACTGGAGATCGCGTCGTGCAGAGCTGCGAGCTTCGGTCGTTTCCGAAGAAGCCCTTGACGGTCGTCAGAAAATTCCGTCAGCATGTAGAGATAAAAATCGAGTGAGGTCGGTCCCCGTGGCAGAAAGTACGGTGCCCCCGAGATCGCCGCCTCCAGCGCCGAGAATTGTGTCAGCAGGCGGATGCGTGCGTTCTCGATCAATGCGCCATACGCCTCATGGTTATCGAGAAAGCGGTCGGGATGATTGAACTGCACAAAGGTCATATAGGGGCTCGCTGCCATGTAAATGAGCCAACGCAGGAAATCTGGCCGATCCGCCTCACCTGGAAGCGGGACAAAAGAGCTGGGATGCCGCTCGCCCAGTACCAGGGCAATTGTCGCACTTTCACCGATGGTCTTGCCTTCAGGCAACCGCAATGCAGGGACCTGACCGGTAGGATTGAGCGCAAGAAAATGTTCTGTTCTATGCTCACCCGCCGCCATGTCGACCGCATGTCGTTCGTAGTCGACGCCGATCTCGTCAAGCAGGATCTCCACTACCATCGCACCGGACATCGCCTCCCAATACAAAGTGTAGGGATTCGTGTCGCTCTCGGCCATTGATCCCTCCACGTCCCGTGGATGAACCTGTTTCGGGACGGAACTGATTATTCACCCATTTCTGACATGGTATCACAGTCATTCCTGCCACCCGAAGCTTTTCATCGCCTTTTTGCTGGCTCGTTGACCAATATGTGTGCCAGCTGATCTGGCAGCAGCACCATCAAGCGCAGTACCATGGCTGGACAAAACTGGGCGGCAGGCTCCTGCTTGCCGGTTGGCACTTCCGGTCCTCGTGGTCAGAAAAGTCGGCCACGCATGACGACCGAGCGATGATGCCTCGGGTCTCGGACGCCATGTCGACGGGGTTCACTGCGGCAGACGTGAAGTCCCTGCATGACCCGCTCCCGGCTGAATTTCCAAACAACAGGTTGCTCAATCGCGTGCCCGAGGCATTGGCGTCTCTGTCGCTCATGATCGCCTGATGTTTGGTATCAACAACAAAACCGAACTAGCCACTTGGCAGAACCAGAAGCGTGTGGCAAACTGTATAATGTGTGTAACATACAGAATTAGCGTCTTTGATTTGCCGTACCCTTCCCACGCAACAGGAGAGACAGATGGATACCAATTCGATTTTCAGGTCGGGGCTTGCCTTGGCGCTTCTCGCAAGTGTCGTTATCGCTTTGCCTCAGACAGCAACTGCGCAGAGCTTGACCCTCCGGGTTTCAACAAATTCCGGGCCGGGAACCTCAAGCGTGGTCTTGCTCGAGGCATTCAAGGAATCACTCGAAGCGGAACTGGGCGACGATGTCAGAGTAGATCTTTTTACGACCGGACAGCTGGGTGACGAGATCATTCACATGGAACAGGTCCGCACAGGTCAGATCGACATTACCCCGATCCTTTCGGATGCACCACAACTGGACCCGAAATGGGGAATGTTTGACGCTCCATTTCTGTTTACCAGCTTCGATCAGGTACATGCAGTCCTCGACGGCCCGATTGGCGACGAGATGAGAGAATCAATGCGAAATCGCGTTGGGCTTGAGGTTCTCGCGTATGGCGGCGCCGGATTTCGGCACATTACGAATAGTGTTCGGCCGGTTGTAACGCCTGCAGATCTCGCCGGCCTGAAGCTGCGTGTCCCGGGCTCACAGTCGCGGATCCGGGCTTTTGAGCATCTTGGCGCGACGCCTGTGACGATGAATATGGGTGAGCTTTATCTTGCACTGCAACAGGGCACCATGGATGGCCAGGAAAACCCGCTTTCGACCATAATCGCCCGGTCACTGAACGAAGTTCAAGGATATCTGTCGCTATCTTCACATGTCTATACGCCGACAACCCTCGTCATGAATGGTCGTCGCTGGGATGGCCTGACTGCCGAGCATCAGGAGGCTATCCTGCGCGCTTCGGAGATTGCTGCGCAAAGAAGTCGGGAGGTTGCAGAGGCTGCCGACAAGGACGGAATCGATGTTCTTTCCCCGCTCATGGAAGTCAATGAGATTGATTCTGTAGCCTTTCAGGAAGCGGCACGTCCGCTCTGGGACGAACTGGCCGAGATTGCCGGGCGGGAGTTTGCAGATCGGCTCATTGCCGAAGTGCAAGAACAATAGGCCAAGCCTGAGGGGCATTAGCAAAAAGCGGATGGGGTTGTCATGGATAATGAGAAGAAAACGAAGTCAGCCCCGTCCGAACAGCACCGAGCGGACGCCATATCGCGCCCAGAATCAAGCGATCTTGCAAATCAGCTCGAGCGGTTCCAAGAGCGCATGGAGCTTGCAGACCCAGACGCGGGTCTGCCCATTGGTGATCGTCTGATAAACAAATCTATCGAGGCGGTGGGCGTCGCTTGCCTCGCAGTGATTTTCGTTCTTATCCTGTCTAGCACTCTTGGCCGCTATGTCTGGAATCAACCTCTGATCTGGGGCGAAGAAGTTGTTTTGGGGATCATCCCGTGGCTGGTTGCCACGGGAATGTTCCTGTCAGCGCGAAGGCGGCGGCTGGTGACAGTCGAGTTCGTCTCGAGCAGGTTTTCGCCCCAGGTGGCAAGAGTGGTATCGATCTTCGGGCAGCTGATCTCACTGTTCGTCTTTTCGTATATTGCTGTCGCTTCTTATCGCTATTTCAGTTTTTTCGGCCGCGATCCAACGCCGTATCTGGGCGTGCCGAAGGGACTTTCGACATCTGCCTACATCTTCTGTGGGGGTGCCACGGCAATCGCCTTCGGAATTGCGCTGATCCGTAACCTGCGAACGCAGGTGGAAGGGAGTACTGACCGATGATCATAGCCTTATTCTCCGTTTCACTGCTTTGTGGTCTGCTCACTTTGGGCATCCCAATGGTTGTGTCTATCGGCTTCGCGGTCATCATCAATTTGATGATGAACGACGTCCAGATTACGACCTTGCCCGGCCTCATGAATTCCGGACTTAGCAAATTTGTCTTTATCGCCTTGCCCATGTTCGTACTGATGGGGTCGATCATGAACGCTGGTGGCGTTTCTGCCAGGCTTTTCAACTTTGCCAAGGCGCTGGTTGGCGCAATGCGCGGGGGGCTTGCGCAGGTCAATGTGCTGACCTCGATGTTCTTTGGTGGCATGATCGGCTCGAGCACCGCGGATCTTGCTGGCACCGGCTCGATCGTCATACCTGCGATGAAGAAAGAGGGGTACTCGGGCCCGGTATCTGCGGCCGTCACGGCGTCGTCCTCCGGTCTCGGGCCCTTGATCCCCCCGAGCACACCGATGATCCTTTACTCAGCGGTGACTGGCACTTCTCTGGGGGCATTGTTTCTTGCCGGTCTTGTGCCGGGGATCATCTTCGCCTTGTTGCAGATGTCCCTGGTCTCGTGGCTTGCGCGGCGTCATGGCTGGGCGCAGCACGGAAGGTTTGCGCTTCGCGAGGTCGGTCGCACGGGTCTGGATGCGCTGTTGCCATTCTGTGTGCCGGGCGTGGTGGTGGGTGGTTTCATACTCGGGATCTTCACCCCTACCGAAAGTAGCGTCTTTGCCGTCGCTTTTGCGCTCTTCCTTTCAGTGATCGTCTATCGCAAGCTCAATCTGCGATCGCTTTACCGCGTATTTGCAAATGCAGTACAGTTGACAGGCGAGTTGAAGATGATCACGGCCTTGTCGCTGACTTTCGGTTGGGCGCTGGCAAATGCGGGCGTACCTCAGGCAATCGTGGGCGGGATGGAGCTGATCCTTGGCGACGATTCGCAATTCATGCGATTGCTGCTTCTTGTGCTTCTGGCGATCATCGCGGGCATGTTCCTGGACCCGCTGATCCCGGTGCTCATACCGATTATCCTGCCAGTATTACTGTTCTACCAGATTGACCTGACCCATTTCGGTGTCTTGATGGTGATATGCGTGGTGATCGGGCAGATGACGCCGCCAATGGCGATTGCACTCGTCATCACATCGAAACTGGCGAATTGTGATCAGATTGCGGTATTCCGTGCGGCGATCCCCTTCATTATCCTGATGATCCTGTTTCTGCTTCTCATAATGCTGGTGCCTTCCCTCGCCACATGGCTGCCAAGCATTGCGGCGCAGGGACGCTGAAGCAACTTCAAACTTTCGGAACATCAGGAAAGTATCTGAATGAAGATCGTCGATACTCGCGCGTCCCTGCACCACATACAGGCATGCAAGGGTGATGTTGTCCACGCGACCAAGGTCGAGGCCGACTGAAAGGCTGAACATGCTGCGCAGTCATCGCCCTCTTATTATCGGCCGTCACGGCGCCGTTGCCAGCAATCACCCAATGGCGACTCTCGCTGGGCTGGATGTTCTGCGCGCCGGGGGAAATGCAGTGGATGCGACTATCGCTGTCGCCTTCACGATCGGCGTCGTAGAGCCGCACATGTCCGGGATCGGCGGCGATGGTTTCTATCATCTTTACGATGCGCCGAAAAACTCCAGACTCGTGATAAATGCCAGCGGCGCAGCGCCCCTTGCCAGTACCGCGGAAGCATTCGTCGATGGCATTCCAGATTCGGGCCCGCGCAGTGTTTCGACACCCGGCATGGTCGGTGGCCTTGCCGCGCTTCATGCTGGTCGTGGTCGGTTGCCATGGAGCGATCTCGTTTCTTTCGCGATTTCCGCGGCGCGTGACGGGTTTGGTGTCACTCGAAACTATCAGACTTATGCCGCGCAGCAAGCCAACCGACTCCGCGCACACCCCGCGGCAGCCGCGACCTATCTCGGCTTGGACGGTATGACGCCGTCGATCGGACACATAATTCGCCAGCCGCGACTTGCAGCCACTCTCGAGGCCATCGCAACGGATGGCGCAGAAATCTTTTACCGCGGCACGATAGCCCATCAGATTGCAGCCGCGGTGGCTGGGCAAGGCGGCTACCTTGCAGAGCGCGACTTTCAGGCATTTCGTCCCGAAAAACAGGATCCGATCAGAATTTCGTATCGTGATTTCGAGATTTTCCAGACACCACCAAATACAACTGGCTTCGTGCTGTTGCAGATGCTCAAACTGCTGGAAAGGGTAGACGTGGCTAGCCACGAACGGCTTTCAGACATCCTGATACATCTGATGGTTGAGGCAAAGAAGATAGCCTTCGAGGACCGGGAGCGCTTTGGCTGCGACCCTCTCACTCAACTGGCCCCACTTGACCGCCTCCTGTCACCTGAATATGCGGACCAGTCCAAAGAAAAGATCGACCCTGACCATGCGGCGCGGTCAACTCTGGGTGGCGTTTCAGAGGATACCACCTATTTTTGTGTGGTCGATGACAAGGGAAGCGCGGTTTCCGCAATACAAAGCATAAATAGCGCTTTCGGGTCGGGGTTCGTTGCCGGTGAAACCGGGGTTCTTCTCAACAATCGGATGACATACTGGCATCTGAGCCCCGGGCACCCCAACAAGCTCGTTCCCGGCAGACGTGTACGCCATACGATGAATGCGCCCATGGTATTTCGCGACGGGCGGCTGTGGGCCGTCCTAGGTACGCCGGGTGGCGACAACCAAGTTCAGGTCAACCTTCAGGTTCTCACGGCGATGATAGATTTCGGACTCGACCCGCAGCAGGCTGTCGAAGCGCCTCGCTGGTCAAGCCGACAACCCGGTCAGGATGCGAACTATCCACACCTGGGGGAAGAGAGTCTGACCATGGAGGCAGGCTTTCCATCCGAGACATATATGGGCCTTGCTCGCCGTGGTCACATACTGGAGCATTTGCCTGCGCTGGAGGGGCCATGCAGTGTATCGGTTATCCGGGTCGACGAGGCGAGCGGTTCACGTATTGCCGGGTCCGATCCGCGACGGGACGGATGGGCACTTGCATACTGATCTTGCAGGCCGAAGTAATGCAGATGGATAAGGCTGGAATCTCATGACAACACGCGAACAAGCGATCGCTGCGGCGGAAGGTTATCTTCGGGAAGGCAGGTTTCTCACGGACCTTGAACGCCGCATCGCCTATCGCACAGAGAGCCAGCGCGATGACCGGGACAAAATACTTCGCAGTTATCTAACAGAGGAAATGGCCCCCACCCTTGAGCGGCTGGGCTTCCGCACACACCTTGCCGAGAATCCCGTCACCCCGAAGGTGCCCTTGTTACTTGCCGAGCGCATAGAAGGCCAGAATTTGCCTACTGTGCTTATCTATGGTCATGGCGACGTGTTGCATGGCATGGAATCCGATTGGTCTGACGGCCTCGACCCGTGGGGCCTGAAGGAAGAAAACGGGCGGCTTTACGGTCGCGGCACTGTCGACAACAAGGGGCAGCACAGCCTAAATATTGCGGCAATCGAGGTTATTATTGAAACGCGCGGGAAGCTGGGTTTCAATGTAAAGATTGTGCTCGAGATGGGCGAGGAGATTGGCTCTCCTGGTCTTGCCGAAGTCTGTCGTACGCATTCAGACCTGCTTGCGGCCGACGTCCTTATCGCTTCAGACGGCCCACGGCTGGCCGATACCAAGCCGACACTCTTTCTGGGAGCGCGCGGCGCGCGGAATTTCGACCTTACCTGCACCTTGCGAAAACGCGCCTATCATTCCGGCAATTGGGGCGGTGCGCTGGCAGATCCGGCGATTATTTTGGCCCATGCAATCGCGTCGATCACCGATGCAAGCGGTCGTATCCGTATTCCGGAATGGAAACCTAAAGACATACCACAGCTGGTGCGCGAACTTGTAGCGGCGTTGGAACTGGAATCTGCACCGGCTGATCCTTCAATTGATCCGGAGTGGGGCGAACCGGGCCTGTCCACCCCAGAAAAGCTGTTCGCCTGGAGCAGTTTTGCGGTACTTTCGATGCATTCAGGGCGCCCGGAGGCCCCGGTCAACGCGATCTCCGGCGCTGCCACCGCTCATTGTCAGCTTCGTTTCGTGGTTGGCGTCGATGGCGAACGCATTCTGCCGGCGCTGCGTGAGCATCTGGATAATGCCGGATTCAGCCAAGTTGAAATTGTCCCCAGCAAAAAGGGTTCTTTCACGCCCACGCGTACTGCACCAGACAACCCTTGGGTCACCTTGGTCCGAAACTCGATCAAGGATAGCACCGGCAAGACAGCCAGTATCCTGCCCAACCTCGGCGGCTCCCTCCCCAACGAGGTTTTTTCCGAAATCCTTGGTATGCCCACAGTCTGGATTCCACATTCTCATCCTTCCTGCGCGCAGCACGCGCCCGATGAACACATGCTTGCGGATGTCATGCGCGAGGGGTTGGTGATCATGACAGGTCTTTTCTGGGATATCGGATCATTCCAGAGACAATAGAAGGATGCATCAGAATAGTGTCTCGGACTATAGAGCTGCGCAGAACTGTCTGCGGAACCAATATAACGCAATGCGTTGTGGCCCGTTATCCAGTCCAGACCTTGACGCCGATGCGGCAGCGACGCACGCGGAAGCCCGACAGCGTGAAACAGGCTTCCGACATCACTTTCAGAACTGAGTTCAACGCTCCTGGGAGACTTTGGGCGCGGCGTTTCCCTGCAGCCATTGCATCGCCGCTCCAACCCCGCCTGCGCGATGGGGGATGCCACAGGTCGCCAGCCCCATCTCGACGCCTGACAAGGTGCCGGCCACCGACAGATCACTGAAGTCGCCCAAATGCCCTATACGGAACACCCTGTCTGCCAAGGGACCCAGACCATTGCCCAAAGACATATTCGAACGAGTCAGGATCTCGGCGCGCAGGGCATCGGCGGAATGTCCCTCGGGCAAGCGGACTGCCGTCAGCGCACCCGAGTGTTCGGCATCATTGCAACATTGAATTTCCAGCCCCCAGTGACGCACTGCCCTGCGTGTCGCTTCAGCGGCGCGTTGATGGCGGGCAAAGACGTTGTCCAGCCCCTCTGCGGCCAGCATCCCAAGCGCCACTTTCAGCGCCTGAAGCATGTTGGTGGCCGGCGTATATGGGAAGTATCCGGTCTTGTTCGCGGCGATCATCTCTTCCCAGTCCCAGAAAGAGCGCGGAAAACGAGAGGCGCTTGCTGCCGTCCGGGCTTTCTCGGACACCGCGTTGA
>SLQN01000465.1 GCA_007131465.1 Paracoccaceae bacterium | reverse complement strand
TCGCTGACCGCGCTGCCGATCATCGAGACACAGGGCGGCGACGTGTCGGCCTTCATTCCGACCAACGTGATCTCGATCACCGACGGTCAGATCTTTCTGGAAACCGAACTCTTCTATCAAGGCATCCGCCCGGCTGTGAACACGGGCCTTTCGGTGTCGCGCGTTGGGTCGTCGGCCCAGACCGATGCGATGAAATCGGTCGCAGGCCCGGTGAAGCTGGAACTGGCGCAATACCGCGAAATGGCGGCGTTTGCACAGTTCGGGTCCGACCTCGACGCTTCGACCCAGAAGCTGCTGAACCGCGGCGCGCGCCTGACCGAGTTGATGAAGCAGGGCCAGTATTCGCCCATGACCAATGCCGAGATTGTCTGTGTCATCTTCGCGGGCACGCAAGGCTATCTCGACAAAGTCCCAGTGCGGGATGTCGTCCGGTACGAGAAGGAACTGCTGGCGCATCTGCGGGGCCGTCACAAGGAATTACTCGATGACATCACCAACAATGACCGCAAGGTGAAGGGTGATCTGGACACCAAGATCCGCGCAGCTCTGGATGATTTCGCGAAAGACTTCGCCTGAGGGCGATGAGAGGGAAAGCGCATGCCTAGCCTCAAGGACCTGAAAAACCGGATCGCGAGCGTCAAGTCGACGCGCAAGATCACGAAAGCCATGCAGATGGTCGCGGCGGCGAAACTGCGCCGCGCCCAGGATGCGGCGGTTGCCGCGCGCCCCTATGCCGACAAGATGGCCGAAGTGGTCAATGGGCTCGCGGCTTCGGTCGCGGGGTCTGAAACCGCGCCAAGGTTGCTGGCCGGAACGGGCAGCCAACAGACGCATCTGCTGGTCGTGATGACCGCCGAGCGCGGGCTTTGCGGCGGCTTCAACTCGTCCATCGTCAAGATCGCGCGTTACCGCGCCGAAAAGCTGAAGGGCGAGGGCAAGACCGTCAAGATCCTGACAGTCGGCAAGAAGGGCCGCGAACAGCTCAAGCGCGATCTGTCCGAACATTTCGTCGGGCATGTCGATCTGAGCGAGGTCAAGCGCGTCGGCTATGAGAACGCAGCCGAAGTGTCGAAAAAGGTGCTCGACATGTTCGACGCGGGTGAATTCGACGTGGCCACGATCTTCTACAACCGCTTTGAATCCGTCATCAGCCAGATCCCCACGCCAAAGCAGATCATCCCGGCGGTGGTTCCCGAAGATGCCGCAACTGACGCGCTTTATGACTACGAGCCGTCGGAAGAGGCCATTCTGGAGGATTTGCTGCCGCGCTCGGTCACGACGCAGATATTCACGGCACTTCTGGAAAATGCCGCCTCCGAACAAGGTGCGCGCATGTCCGCAATGGACAACGCCACCCGCAACGCAGGCGACATGATCGACAAGCTGACAACGGTCTATAACCGCTCGCGTCAGGCTGCGATCACCAAAGAGCTTATCGAGATCATTTCGGGCGCCGAGGCGCTCTGAGAACCCGGAGAGAGATGAACATGGCTTCAAATGGCAAAATCGTGCAGGTGATCGGCGCCGTCGTCGACGTGCAGTTCGACGGCGACCTGCCCCCCATCCTGAACGCGCTGGAAACCGACAATAACGGCAAGCGCCTCGTGCTTGAAGTCGCTCAGCATCTGGGCGAAAGCACCGTGCGCACCATCGCGATGGACGCGACCGAGGGTCTGGTGCGCGGCCAGTCCGTCACCGACACGGGCGAGCCGATCATGGTTCCCGTGGGTGACGCCACGCTGGGCCGCATCCTCAACGTGGTGGGCGAACCCATCGATGAAGGCGCACCGCTGGAAACCAGCGAACGCCGCGCCATCCACCAGTCCGCGCCGGGCTTTGATGCGCAATCGACCGAGTCGGAAATCCTTGTCACCGGAATCAAGGTCATCGACCTGCTGGCCCCCTATTCCAAGGGCGGCAAGATCGGTCTTTTTGGCGGTGCGGGCGTGGGCAAGACCGTTCTGATCATGGAACTGATCAACAACATCGCGAAGGTGCATTCGGGCTATTCGGTCTTTGCCGGCGTGGGTGAACGGACGCGCGAGGGCAACGACCTTTATCACGAGATGATGGATTCGGGCGTCATCAACATCGACAACCTGTCGGAATCCAAGGTGGCGCTGGTTTACGGCCAGATGAACGAGCCCCCGGGCGCGCGGGCCCGCGTGGCACTGACCGGTCTGACGCTGGCCGAACAGTTCCGCGACCAGTCGGGCACGGATGTTCTGTTCTTCGTGGACAATATCTTCCGCTTCACGCAGGCCGGGTCCGAAGTGTCCGCCCTTCTGGGCCGCATCCCCTCGGCTGTGGGCTACCAGCCAACGCTGGCCACCGACATGGGGGCACTTCAGGAACGCATCACCTCGACCAAGGCAGGCTCGATCACCTCGGTGCAGGCGATCTATGTGCCTGCGGATGACCTGACGGACCCTGCACCGGCGACATCCTTCGCGCATCTTGACGCGACCACCGTTCTTAACCGTGCGATTTCGGAACTGGGCATCTACCCGGCTGTGGACCCGCTCGATTCCAACTCGCGCCTGATGGATGCGACCTTTATCGGGGAAGAACACTATCAGGTGGCGCGCGATGTGCAGGGCATCCTGCAACGCTACAAGTCGCTTCAGGACATTATCGCCATCCTCGGGATGGACGAGTTGTCCGAAGAGGACAAGATGACCGTGGCCCGGGCGCGCAAGATCCAGCGCTTCCTGTCGCAGCCTTTCGACGTGGCCAAGGTGTTCACCGGGTCGGACGGGATTCAGGTTCCGCTGGAAAAGACCATCGCGTCGTTCAAGGCCGTGGTTGCCGGTGAATATGACCACCTGCCCGAAGCGGCCTTCTACATGGTCGGCGACATCGATGATGTAATCGCAAAAGCCGAGCGTCTGGCCGCTGCGGCCTGAGGAGGGCGATATGGCTGACTTGATGCAATTCGACCTGGTCTCGCCCGAACGCACGCTCGCCTCGGGGCAGGTGCGCGCGGTGCAGATCCCGGCGGCAGAGGGGGACATGACAGCGATGGCTGATCATGCCGCGACCATCACCTCGCTGCGCCCCGGCGTGCTGACCTCGGAAGGCCCCGATGGCGATACCCGCTATGTGGTGACCGGCGGTTTCGCCGAAATCACGCCGCAGGGCACATCGGTTCTGGCCGAACGCGCCTATCCGGCCAATGCCGAAGGTCGCGCGGCGCTGGACGCGATCCTGCAGGAAATGCGCGGCAAGGCCGCCACCCTGTCGGGGCCGGAGAAGGACACGCTCGACAAGGCCGCCGATGATCTGGCGCGCGCGATCGACACCATCACCTGAACCTGCCACCAGAGCCGAAAACATGCCCCCCGTCCCTTGCGGCCGGGGGGTTTTCAGTTTTCGGGACGACGATGGCGCACATAGACATGG
>SLQN01000004.1 GCA_007131465.1 Paracoccaceae bacterium | reverse complement strand
TCGGTCGCGCGCGGCTCATGGGTCGGTCGCAGCGCGCCGAGCGCGTCCATGTCGGCGTGATACCAGCTAATGGTCTCATCCGTCAGCGCGCGGATGATCTCGTTCAGGGACCGCCCATCGCCCGCCACCTGCATGTCGCGCGCCCGCGCGTTGATCTTGTCATCAACATCGGTGAAGTTGCGCACATAGGTCACATGATCTTCGCCATAGACATGGCGCAACAACCGATACAGCACATCGAACACCACCACAGGCCGCGCATTGCCTAAGTGAGCGCGGTCATAGACCGTGGGGCCACAGACATACATGCGCACATTTGCCGGGTCCAAGGGCGCGAACGGCTCTTTCCGGCGGGTGCGGGTGTTGTGCAGGCGGATCTCGGTCATGCCATCCTCTCGGGCCAGGGCCCGGCGGAAGGTGCTGTCAGACAAGGGAAGATGCCAAAAAGACCAACCGCCGAGAAACTCAGCGGCAAATGCAGCAGCAAAGGGTGCAGGTCAAGCGCCTCATGGGCGGCAGACTAGTCGTTCCCCCGAACCGCGCCAAGCCCAAAATCATGCCTGCACCGCAAAAAGCGGCACAGGCATGGCGTGGTTTGGACGATGTGCGGGGGGTCAGAGATCGGCTGTCCTGCCACGCACCAGCGACTGCACGACATAGACAAGGATCGCGAAGCCAACCGCCCCGGCAAGGAACACGCCCAGCATCACAAGCCAGTCGATCGGCCCGCCAATGTCACGCAGGCCGGAATTCGTCATCAGCAGGACGAACCACACAGCCGCGATGCCGCCGACCGGCATCGAAAGCTGCGCCAGCAGGAACTTGCGCATCGACATCGTGCGGTCGCGCACCAGCACATAGGCCCAGGCCAGCGTAATGACTACGGCCACGGCCACCATTGCCCAGAACAACCCGCGCCCGAACATTTCCTCGAACACGGCCAGCAATGTCGTCAGGCTCATCTCTTCCATTCATCTCTCCTTTCCTAGGGGCCCGTCACTTTTCCTGGCCCGAGTATCCGCAGGGGTCCGGGGGCGGCAGCCGCCCCGGCGCGTCGCCTCAGGCGCGCCCGCGCAACATGGCGTTATAGGTGGCCTTGAGGGCGACTTCCTTCATCAGCCAGGAGATCCACAACTCCTCCAGCGGCGCAATCAGGCCGGGGAAGGACGGCACGAGCCGGTCGTTATAGTCAAACTCGATCAGCATCGCGCGCCCGATCCGGGTGATCATCGGGCAGGACGTATAGCCATCGAATACCCGTGTGCCCTCGCGGCCCGCCAGTTCGCTGATCAGATGATCCTCGACAACCGGCTGATGCCATTTGACGCTTGCGGCGGTCTTGCCTTTCGGAACCCCGTTGATGTCGCCAATCCCGAAGACATTGGCATAGCGGCGGTGACGCAGGGTTTGCGGATCAACCTCGATCCAGCCCTGATCCGTCCATCGGTCGGCCCAGGACAGGCCCGAGTCGCGCACAACCTGCGGCGCGCGCTGGGGCGGGATCACGTTGATGAAATCCCACGCCGTCGTCACATCGCCATCCGGCGTGGCATAGGTCGCGGTCTTTGCACCCGCATCGACAGCCTTGAGAACATGCTGCCAGCGATAGGCGATATTGCGATCCGTGAAGATCTGGCGCACGCGGTGATCGACGATCGGAACCCCGAACAGGTTCTGTGCCTGCGCGTTATAGATCAACTCCACCCGGTCGCGGTTGCCCTTCGTGGTGGCGATATCCTCTGCCAGCATTGTCAGCTTCAGGGGCGCGCCTGCGCATTTCATTTCCGTTGCCGGACGCCCGAACAGCCCGACCCCGCCCTCATCGGTGAACCTGTCAAGCGCATGCCAGCTTTTTTCGGCCAGTTCAGGGCTTGCATAATGGGCCGAGATCCCGGTCTCCGGTCCGACCATGCTCAGGTCAAACCCCTCGATCGCGTCCCAGTCCAGCACCAGCCCCGTCGCCACGATCAGATAGTCATATTCGATCCGCTGCCCACCGGTGGTCGTTACACGGTTCGCATCCGGGTCCAGTTCGGCGGCATATTCGTTGATGAAGGTAATGTCGCGCGGTAACCATTGCGCGGTCGAGGAATTGGCGTAATTCGCTGTGCGCAGGCCTGCGGCGATCAGGGTGAACCCCGGCTGATACCAGTGCTGCGCACGCCCGTCGAGGATCGTGATCTGCGCGCCGTCCAGACGATCGGAAAGACGGTTGGCAATCGCGGCCCCGCCTGCGCCTGCGCCCAGAATCAGGATACGCGCATTGGTGCGCTGTTTCGCCGCCTGCGCCTGACCGGCTCCAAAGGCAAGCGCGGCCCCGCCTGCAGTGGCAAGCCCCATGAAGCCTCTGCGGCTCGTGGCAAACTTCTCGAAATCTTCCATCTGTCCCTCCCGAAAGTCGGCATACATATGTCCACAAAACACATTTTAATATTCGCATCTTTGATCTATGTCAAAGCTGGAATGCGTTCTAGGCTGTGTTGATACGGCGTGACATTGCGCGGCACGACTTGACGCGGATCAAGGTCACGCAGGCCAAACCCTGCAACACTTCGCGCCACTGCAGTGGACCAGTTCGCGCAGGCCATCCGCGCGGCGCGAGTTGAGGAGTGCCTTATATGCGACTGACAACCCGAACAAATCTTGCCCTGCGCGCCTTGATGTTCTGCGCCGTGAACTCGGGCAGGCTGGTGCGCAAGCAAGATGCCGCGCGGGCAGTCAATGCGTCGGAAAATCATCTTGCGCAAGTTATCAACAAGCTTGGGCAAAATGGCTTTGTCACCACCCAGCGCGGCCGACATGGGGGATTCTGTCTTGCGCAAGAGGCCGAGACGATAAGCGTCGGGGCTGTCTTTCGCGCCTTCGAGCAGGACCTGCCGTTCATCGAGTGCTTCTCGGACCACAATACCTGCCCGCTGAAGGCGCATTGCGTGATGCGCCCGCACCTTGCCCGCGCCGTCGAGGCGTTCTACGTCGCTCTGGACGACGTGTATCTCTCCGATCTCGTGACCTGCAATGCCGGACTGGACGCACTGCTGAGCCTTGAGGCCCCGCATATGGTACAGCACTGCCGCCCGGATCACACGGCGCAATCGGCTTCATGAGCCAGGCCGACACCCCGGTGAATCGCAGTGTCGACTCGGGACAAGCGGGTCGGTGTTCCGTTGAGAGCCCGCAAGGGCTATGTTGCACAAATCCCGTGGGGGATTCATCTCGTGAATCCAGTGTGGTAGCTGGACTGTATGAGCAGACCCACACCCCCCCACCTGCATGACCAGGAACTGGCCGTCCTATAACGAAGCGCCGAAGCACGCTGACGATCTGGTTCGATCCCGCCATGACTCGGGAGAAGCCGCGCCCACCGGTAAGCGTGGTCGCCAGCCGGACTACAGCGATGCAGCGA
>SLQN01000306.1 GCA_007131465.1 Paracoccaceae bacterium | reverse complement strand
TGGTGCTGATCGGGGGCCCTGGCACAGGGAAATCGCATGTTGCGACGGCCCTCGGCATTCAGGCAATCGAGCATCACCGTAAGCGCGTGCGTTTCTTCTCAACGGTCGAGCTGGTCAACGCGCTGGAGCAGGAAAAAGCCCAAGGAAAGGCCGGGAAGATTGCCGAAGCGCTGGTGAAAACCGACTTGGTGGTCCTAGACGAGTTGGGATACTTGCCGTTCAGCGCCTCTGGCGGTGCCTTGCTCTTCCACCTCCTGAGCAAGCTTTACGAGCGCACCAGCGTCATCATCACCACGAACTTGAGCTTCGCCGAATGGGCGACGGTCTTCGGAGACGCAAAAATGACCACAGCGCTTCTCGATCGCCTCACACATCGCTGCCACATTTTGGAGACCGGCAATGACAGCTATCGCTTCAAGGCCAGCTCCGAGACAGCGAAAAAGAAACGGAAGGAAACACCAGCATTGACGCCAGCATGACACGCAGAACATAACAACCGGGTGGGTCAGTTCTCGGTGACAATGCCGGGTCAAATCTCAGTGGCAATCAACAGATCAGGAACGCGAGTGATTTGGTGGCGCGGGGCCGGTAATCTGGTCTCGCGCCATGTCGCGCAACCAATAAGCGAGTTCACGCTCTGATCCATCTCCAGACGAAAGCGATTCGAAATCAGCTTCGAGAGGGATGAGCGCCGGATCCGAAAAGGTCAGCCGGTTCCTAGAATCACGGCGCTGATAACCCGGCACTTGCCCAATCAAAAATGCCATTCAGAGCGAGAGACTGCTACACATCATTTACCGCAAAGTGCTACACAATCTGGAAATCCCAGATCTCTAGTGCGTTGTAATTTAATGATTTAGTGGTGGGTGATGAGAGACTCGAACTCCCGACATCTTCGGTGTAAACGAAGCGCTCTACCAACTGAGCTAATCACCCTCTATGCCCCGATACAAAGTTTCGCGTCCCGGTTCAATATTGAAAACATGCGCGCTTCACGCTTCAGCCGGGACCGTGGTGTTATCTCAAACTTTACGATTATGCATGATCAAGGGTCCAGCCCGATCAAGTGACCCGCCCTATGCGCATTCTGCATTACCTCTGGATCGACCCGTCAGACCCCGCCCGGCGGGGCGGTGGCGTGCGCGGCTATGTGCAGGGGTTGATTGCAGCGCAGGCCAGCTTGCCGGGGGTGAAGGTGACGAGCCTTGCCTCGGGTCTGGCCCATGACCTTCGCCCCCGTGCGCCCTTCTGGCGCAGGGTCAGGCCGGGGCATTCCGAGATCGTTAATTCCGCGACACTCGCGCCCTCGCATGCCGATTTCGCAACCCCCGCGCAACTGGCGGATGCGGCGACGGAAGCCGTCTTCGGTGATTTCCTGACCCGCACCGGCCCCTATGACGTCGTGCATCTGCACGGGCTGGAAGGGGTTCCGGCGCGGGTTCTGGAGCGTGCGGCGCAGGGCAGCCGGGTGCTGGTGTCGCTGCACAATTACCACCCGTTCTGCCCACAGGTGAACCTATGGTGGAACGAGGCGGCGCATTGCACTAGCTTCGATGGTGGCAGGCGCTGCGCCACATGCCTGCCGGTGCAGCCCCGCCCAGGCCCGGTCCGTCTGGCCTATGCGGTTGAAAGCATACTTGCGCGGGTTCGGATGGGCCCCGGCACAGGGGCCTATCGCAGGCTCTGGCAACCGGTGATGCGCGCGGGATGGGGCGGCGTGCGGGCGCTTGTGCGCCTTCGGTCCGGGCATGACGGGCCTGTACTCAAAGCGCCCCGCGACACCGGGTCGGGTTTTCACACGCGCCGCGCGGAGATGGTACGGCTGCTGAATACACATTGTGATGTTGTGCTGGCCGTGTCGGAACGAACTGCTGAAATCGCGCGGGATTTCGGTCTTGACCGGGTGCGCTGCGTCTATATCGGGACCGACCATGCCCGCCACTGGACCCAGACAGCGCCGCGCCCGCTGCCCGCGCAATTAATGCCTGACCGCCCCCTGCGGCTGGCCTATCTGGGCTATATGCGCGACGACAAGGGCTTTGGATTTCTGCTACAGGCCCTGCACGCCCTGCCGCCGGATCGCGCGCGCCAGGTCCATTTGTGCGTCGCCGCAAGGCGCGGGGCGGCACGCTTCATGCAGGCGATGACAGCGCTGGAGCCATATCTTGCCGGGCTGACATGGCACGACGGCTATGATCCCGCCGCCCTCGACGATATCCTGGCACAGACCGATTTCGGCATTGTGCCCCCGCTGTGGGAAGATAACCTGCCGCAAGTCGCACTCGAAATGCACGCGCGCCATATCCCGCTTATCACCTCGGACCGCGGCGGCGCGCAGGAACTGGGCGGCACGGCTGATCTGGTCTTCCGGGCGGGCGATGTCGCGGATTTCACGGCCCTGATCGCGCGTATCCTGTCGCGCGAGGTTTCCCTGCAAGCGTATTGGGACGGCGCACGCCCTCCCGTCAGCATGGCGCAGCATGCCCAAGAACTGATACGCCACTATGCAGGCGCGTCATGAAAGCCCTGATCCATATCGGCATTCCCAAATCGGGCACAAGCTCGATCCAGGCCTTTCTGGCGATGAACCGGGCGCGGCTGGCGCGCCAAGGCGTGCTATATGCGCCCTACACTCCCGCCTTGGGCAGCCAGTTCGAATTTGCCGTTACCGCGTTGCAGGCCTGTGGTCAGACCATCGGGCCGGAACTGGAACGGCGCATACTGGGATTGCGCAGCATTCACGATCATGCGGCCTATGTTGCCGGGTATGCGCAGTTTCTGGACGCGACGCTTCGGCACTCGGACGCCACGCTGTTTCTCGGGTCCAGCGAGCATCTGCACGCCTGGTTGCGCGCGCCTGCACAGATTGCCGCGCTTGACAGCTTCCTGCGCGCACGGTTCGCGGCGGTGGACTATCTGGTTTATCTGCGCCGCCCGGAAGAGCTGGTGGTCAGCAGCTATTCCGAGGCCGTCCGTCGCGGCGCCACGCATGATCTTGTGACCCATCTTGCGCGCCATGGGACCGTCACGCATTGGACGGCGCTCAAACCCTGGGTTCGGGCGGTGGGGGCAAGGCGGCTGAGCGTGCGGCTCGTCTGCCCCGATGCCCTGTATGGCGGCGATCTTTTAACCGATTTCGCTTCGTGCGCAGGGATTGTACTGGCGGGGATGCAGCGCCCCGCGCAGGTGAATGCGGCGCTCTCGGCCTCGGAAATCGCTTTGCGGCGGCGGCTGAACCGCGTCCTGCCGGTGCTGGCGTGGAACGGTGGCCTGCATTGGAGCTATCGCGCGGCGCTGCGGGTTCTGCGGCCGACTCTGGCGCGCGACTCCCGACGCCTGCATCTGACAAACGCCCAGCGCGCGGAGATCACAAAGCTCAAGGCGCGGGTCGCGGCCCTGGAAAAACAGC
>SLQN01000253.1 GCA_007131465.1 Paracoccaceae bacterium | reverse complement strand
GCGATAGGTCCGGCCGACCGGCACCTGAGCGCCGTTGGACAGCCGCACCACCAGCCTCGCGCCGTCCCTCGCGATCCCCTGTCGCGCCGCATTGGCCACCCACCAGGATCGGTGCACGCGCTGCCCTAACCCCTCCAGCTCGCGCGCGGCGTCCTCCATCCGGCACAGGATCATCTCGCTTCCCGCGGTGGTGTGGACCTTCAGGTAGTGGTCCTGCATTTCCAGGCACAGGAGGTCTCCGTCCAGCGGACCGGACAGGCGGGCGTGGAACAGCGCGGGGCCCTGCGCGGTGTCGCCTTCACTGCCGGGCTGGCGCTGCTGCGCGGCCTCCTGCAGATCGACGAGCGTATAGACCGGAACCGCGATTGCCCCGAGCAGCAGCAGGACCTGACCATAGAGCGTCAGGATCGACCCGGGCCAGCCGATGCCCGACAGCCCGTTCGCCAGTGTCACGACCCCGGTCGCCGGGATCGACACCGCCAGCGCCCCCGCCAGAGGGATCAGGATGCGCCGCAGGGGCAGCTCGTCGGGCAGATGCCCCTCCACCCAGCGGACCGCGATATCGCAGAGCATCCAGTTCAGCGCGACCACCGCCAGCCAGTAGGCCAGGCGCGGGAACAGGGGCAGCAGCGCGAAGGTGCCGAAAGGCCCGATCAGCCCCAGCACCAGTGCCACGACCAGCGGACCCACCAGCCGCCTGCCGATCTCGTTCATCCGTTCACGCATCGCGAACCGTCATTAGGTGTTCAGTCCTGGCATCTGGTGGATCGGGTCGACGATGAATCTGTCCGGCTCTGAAGTCCAGACCTTGCAGAGGTATTCGTAGGGTGTGAGGCCGCTCAGGGTCTTCAGCCTGCGTGCGAAGTTGTAGGCTGCCAAAAAGTCGGCAAGGTGCGTTCGCAGCTGATCGTGGCTGTTGTACTGGAAACGCTTGACGGTCGCGTCCTTGATCGTGCGGTTCATCCTCTCGACCTGACCGTTTGTCCACGGATGGTTCGGCTTGGTCAGCCGGTGCTCGATGCCTTTCGCCTCGCAGATCATGTCGAAGCGCATCTGCCGGGACCAGGCGGTGTTCCGGTTGCGGGGCTGCTCTGCGAACTGGATGCCGTTGTCGGTCAGGATCGTATGGATGCGGTAGGGAACGACGTCCAGGAGGTGCTCCAGAAACTCCCACGCCGTGCGTCTGTTGGCCTTTTCAACCAGCTGGGCGACGGCGAACTTGCTGGTTCGGTCAATGGCCACGAAGAGAAAGAGCTTCCCTTCGGATGTCTGCACCTCGGCGATATCAATGTGGAAGAAGCCGATCGGGTAGCGCTTGAACTGCGCCCGCTTCGGTTTGTCCCCGCCCAGATCGGGCAGGCGCGAGATGCCATGACGCTGCAGGCACCGGTGCAACGCCGACCGAGTCAGATGTGGGATCGACGGCTGCAGAGCATAGAGACAGTCGTCCAGCGGCAGCAGTGTATGGCGCCGGAACGCGACGACCGCTGCCTCCTCGGCCTCGGTCAGGATCGTGGAGCGAGGCTCTTTCGGCCCGGTCTTGCGGTCCTCAACGGTCGCGCGCTTGCGCCACTTCGCCACCGCCTTGCTGTTGATGCCCAGTTCTCGGCTCAGCTGCGCGAGCGAAGCCTGCGATCGCTGTATTGCAGCTCTGACGGCGTGCGTGGTCGTGGCGCTCCCGTGACGAACTTGTCCCATAATGCTTCCTTCCATTCCTGAGAAAGGATCGCACCATCAAACCGTGGGATCAAACGCCTAGCATGACGCTCACGCATTTCCCCAGTCGTTTCCGAAGCTTCCGTTGCGGCCCCCATGCCGCGCCTGCCATTCGCCCCGGCAAGACATGCAAGATGGAGGTCGGAAATGGCGGACGCATTCCGCACCTGTCGGTTCTTAAACCGTGCGTGGTGGTGATTGCTCTGGCCGTCAGGGCGGCTGCGGGGCATGGTCGGGCTCTTCGAGGGTGCCGGGGAAGGGCACGGCAAGCGACGGCTCCGCTGGGTAAATGATCCTGTACAGGTCGTGGGATGAGGTGATGAGGCATAGGGACAATCACGAAACCGAGCCAGCGCATGCGCCATCTCCGGCCGACCTGCGCGTACTTGCCGAACGCGCCGCAGCCCCCGTCTTCTGGCCCTTGCGCCTGCAGCGGCACCTTGCCCGGCCCGGTCTTGCCGGCAGCCTTGTCGCCGCGGCCTTTCTGCTGCTGGCCTGGGTTGCGGCGGGCGGTTGGCGTGCGGATGCGCTGCAGCCCGGGCTGGTGGGCGAGGCGCTGTTCTTCGCGCTGTCCCTCGGCCTGATCGTGGAACTGGCCGCGCTCATTCCCCGTGCGGCGCAGGACGATCTGGATGCGCTGGCCGGTGAACTGACGGTCGATCAGCCACTGTTGGACCGGCTGCGGGCCGCCCTCATCCGCTACCCTGCCCACGATGTTGCGGTGAATGCGGCGATCGGGCTGGCATTCGGCGTCCTGCATGTCGTGCTGACCGGGTCGGGTTGGACTGCACTGTCGGGCGATCCGGTGGCTGGCGTCCTGGCGCTGGGTACCTTGGCACTCTGGGCAATGATGATGCAGACCGGCCCCCTGCTTGTGGCGAATGCCCGGGTCTTTGCCTTCCTCGGGCGCAGCGCGGCGCGGGTCGAGCCGCTCGTGCTTGACCGGCTGCGCCCCTTCGCGACGGCAGCCATGCGGCCGATGTTTCTGGTGATGGTGCTGCTTGCGGCCTATCCCCTGATGCTTCTGGGCGCCGGCGCCATCACGGCAACGGCGGCAATCGGACCGGTCGCGACGGCATGCCTTGCGCTGGCAGCGGTCTGGCTCCCGCTACGCGGGCTGAGGCAGCGGATCCTCGAGGCCCGCAGGCTGCAGCTGTCCCGCCTTGATGCTGCCATCGTCGCATCCCTGCAGGCGGTTGACGGGTTCGGCGCGCCGGCAGAGCCGCTGCGGCTGCAGGCTCTGATCGAGCTGCGCAGCCGGTTGCACGCGACATCCTCACTGCCGATCGGGCTTGGCGGTCTCGGGCGGGGCCTTCTCTACCTTGCGCTGCCGGTGGCGGCCTGGGGCGGCAAGGGGTTCGCCGAGGCGCTACTGAACTGGATGTTCTAGCGAACCCCGGATCTGGATTGTCCAGCGGCGGGCATTGCGCTCTGTCGCAGCGGCAGAAGCTCCGGCAACTGCCGACGATCGGTTCTCGACCGGTTGAACACGCGCCTTACGCCATCGCTCCGAGTGCGATGGCAACAAAAAGGGGCCCGGTGTAGATGCCGTGAATGAAAACACAGGCAAGGGTACTCTCAGCCCGCATTCCCCAAGTAGATCTCTGATTTCGCTGTCGTGACCATGGTATTATCAATATAAATCATGGTGTTGATGGCTTCGAGGGGCGGGTTTCATGGATCACCCAGCGGGTGCGGG
>SLQN01000405.1 GCA_007131465.1 Paracoccaceae bacterium | reverse complement strand
CTGAACTGGTGCAATCGCCTCACGGATCATGCGGTGGCCTTCGATATCGTCGGGGCTCGTCGGTTCTTCGATGAACCACGGCTTTGCGAATGACAATTCGCGCACCCAGTCGATAGCCTGCCCCACTTCCCAGACCTGATTGGCGTCGATCATAAGGTTCAAATCCGGCCCACAGACCTCGCGCGCGATGCGCAACCGGCGCTTGTCATCCTCCAGATCGCGGCCGACCTTCATCTTGATATGGCGAAAACCCGCATCAACAGCTTCGCGGCACAGCCAGCGCAACTTGTCATCCGGATAGCCCAACCACCCCGCCGAAGTGGTGTAGCACGGATAGCCATTCGCGATCAGATTGGCGCGGCGAACTTCTTTGCCGCTGGCCTGTTTGCTCAGAAACTCCAGCGCCCATTCCGGGGTGATGCAATCGGTCAGATAGCGGAAGTCAATGCAGCGGACCAATTCTTCGGGCGTCATGTCGCCCACGAGCATCCAGACCGGCTTACCCTCGGCCTTGGCCCACAAATCCCACATCGCATTAACCACAGCGCCTGTGGCCAGATGGATCGCCCCCTTGTCCGGCCCGATCCAACGCAACTGACTGTCCCCGGTGATGTGGCGCCAGAAACGGCCCATATCTGCGAAGACCCAGTCCAGGTCCAGCCCCACAACCAGCGGGCGCAGCGCATCTATCGCAGCCACGCAGATTTCGTTGCCACGCCCGATGGTGAAGGTCAGCCCATGCCCTTCATGCGGCCCGTCAGTCTCGAGAACCACATAGGCCGCCGAATAGTCGGGATCGGGGTTCATCGCGTCCGACCCGTCCAGATGCGCCGAAGTCGGGAAACGCACATCCAGCGTGCGCAGGCCAGTAACCCGTGTCATTCAAGCGCTCCCCGGACGCGCTGTGTCTGCACGCCAAGCCCTTCGATGCCAAGCCGCATGGTTTCCCCCCCCTTCAGATAAACCGGCGGTTTCTGACCAAGCCCGACACCGGGCGGTGTCCCGGTCGAGATCACATCCCCCGGGTGCAGTGACATGAAGCGTGAACAATAGGAAATCAGATGCGGCACCTTGTAGACCATCGTCGCAGTGGTCCCGTCCTGATAGCGGTGGCCATCCACATCAAGCCACATGTGCAGGTTGTCGAGATCGCCAACTTCTTCGGGCGTCACCAGCCACGGCCCGAGCGGGCCGAAGGTGTCGCAACCCTTGCCCTTGTCCCAGGTGCCCGCGCGCTCAAGCTGGTATTCGCGTTCGGAAATGTCGTTGATCACGCAATAGCCTGCGACATGCGACAGTGCGTCGTCCTCGTCGATATAGCTGCCGCCCTTGCCGATAACGACGCCAAGTTCCACTTCCCAGTCGGTCTTGAGTGACCCGCGCGGGATCTGAATGTCATCATCAGGCCCAATGATTGCCGAGGTCCATTTGCCAAAAATCACCGGCTCCGATGGGATGTCGGCCCCGGTTTCGGCAGCGTGATCAGCATAGTTCAGACCAATGCAGATGAACTTGCCCACCTGGCCGACACAGGGGCCAAGGCGCAGATCCTGCTGCGGTACCCCCGCCACTAGCGGCAGCGATGCGGGGTCCAGCGCCGCAAGCCGCACAAGGCTCTCGGGCGACAGGGCCTCGCCCGCCAGATCGGGGATATGAGCAGAAAGGTCGCGGACACGACCCGTCGAGTCAAGCAGCCCGGGGCGTTCTTTCCCGGCAGCACCGTAACGCAGGAATTTCATTTTGGTCCTTGTGATCTGTATATGGGCCGGGGGCAGGTGATGCCCCCGGCAGGGATTTGGCTGCCAATCAATCGTAGAGAACAGCGCGGATCTGCTCTTCATCCATATTGGTCGCGTCGTACCAGAAGAAGCCCGTATCGATGATCTCGGGCAACTCTTCGCCATTTATCGCCGCCAGCGCCGCGCGAACAGTTTCATAGCCGATCCCGACCGGGTTCTGGGTTATCGCACCCGCCATCAGCCCGTCACGGATGGCTTCCTGCTGGGCTGAGCCGCTGTCATAGCCAATAACGACCAGACCTTCGCGCCCGCTTTCGCGCACGCCATTGACGATCCCGATGGCCGATCCTTCATTGGTGCCGAACATGCCGCCCAGATCTGGATTGGCCGTCAGAATCGCTTTCGTGATCTCGGTCGAGGTCAGATGATCGCCCCCGCCATACTGCACCGTAACCACCGAAATATCCGGATGGGCCTCGGCCAGACGGTTGACGAAGCCATCGCGGCGATCGACGCCCGTGGCCGAGACTTGGTCATGTGCGACAACGGCCACAGTCCCCGACCCGCCCAGAAGTTCTGCCATCTTGTCAGCGGCCAGCGCGGCCGCAGCCACGTTGTTGGTGGTTGCAGTTGTCACGGGAATGTCGCTGTCCACGCCCGAATCGAAGGCCACCACATGGATGCCCGCATCCTGCGCCTGGCGCAGCAGCGGAATCGCAGCCTGGCTGTCAAGCGCGGCAAAGCCGATGGCCGGCGGGTTATTGGCCAGCGCTGCGGACAGCATGTCGATCTGGCGGTCCACCTGGCTTTCATTATCCGGGCCGACAAAATCGACGCGCACGCCGAATTCTGTGCCAGCCTGCTCTGCACCAATGCGCACCGCTTGCCAGAACTGGTGCTGGAACCCCTTGGATACCAGCGGAATCGTGACATCCTGTGCAAGCACAGGGGCCGCGCCGGTTGCCATGGCCAACGCCATCGCAGAAGCGATAAGGGAACGTCTGTTGATCATTTGGGTCTCCTCCCGTTTGTGATACAGCTCGATTAGGGTATCCGGCCTGCTGCCGGTCTTGCTTGTTGGCCGGTTATCCGGTCTTGCTCCGGCGCAACTGGTCGGCATAGACCGCCGCGACGATGATCAGTCCCATGGCAACGATCTGCCATTCCTGTGCCACAGAGAGCACGCGCAGGCCATTGGCCAGAACAGCGATGATCAGCGCGCCGATCAGACTGCCCAGAACCGTGCCGCGCCCCCCTGAAAGCGAGGTGCCGCCAATGACGACCGCCGCGATCGCTTCGAGTTCATAGCCCATCCCCAGCGCAGGCTGCGCCGAGTTCAGCCGCGAGGCGATCAGCAGCCCCGCGATCCCCACGATCCCGCCGGCCAGCGTGTAGATCGCGGTTTTCCAGGCAGCGGTATTCACCCCGGACAGACGCATTGCTTCCTCGTTCGACCCCAGCGCATAGGTATAGCGCCCCAACACCGTGCGATTGAGGATGAAGGACACTGCAATCGCCACCGCAAACAGGATCAGCACCCCATTGGGCAGCGGCATCGCGGGAAATATCTGACCCACCAGCGAGCCGCGCGAAATCTGGTCGAAGCCCGGCGTATTGTTGAAATATATCGGGCGTGCGCCGGTGCTGATCAGCGACAGGCCGCGCAGGATCATCATCATGCCCAGCGTCGCGATGAAGGGCGGAATCATCATGCGGGCGACAAAGGTGCCCGAGACGAACCCTGCCGCGGCCCCGGTCAGGATCGCTGCAGCAATCCCGGTCCAGAGCGGCATGCCCAGATTGGTCAGCACGATGGCACAGACCACCGCGCAGAAGGTCATCATCGTGCCAACGGAGAGGTCGATCCCGCCCGTGATGATGATCAGCGTCACGGCGATTGCCAGAACCCCGTTGATGCTCGCTGCCTGCAGGATGGCAATCATGTTGTTGGTCTGCATGAAATTCGGCGACAGCACCGAAAACACGATCAGCATGATGATCAGGCTTGCGAAGGCCAAGAGGCGCTGCGCGGTCGCCGTGGCGAAGAAACTGACCTTCTCGGGGCTGCCGGAGACAGGGCGGGCAGTGTCGGTCATGCGGGCTCCTGTTGCAGAATAGATCCGGATTGCGTTGCAAGCGCCATGATCTGTTCCTGCGTGGCCTCGCCACCGGGCAGAAAACCGGTCAGCCGCCCTTCACACATGACTGCGATCCGGTGGCTCAGGCGCAGGATTTCGGGCAATTCGGACGAAATCACGATGATCGCGCGCCCCTCTGCGGCCAGATCATTGAGCAGGCGATAGATTTCGGATTTCGCCCCCACATCGATCCCGCGTGTGGGTTCGTCAAAGATCAGCACATCGCAGTCGCGCAAAAGCCATTTCGCGATCACGATCTTCTGCTGGTTTCCGCCCGACAGCAGGCGCACTTCCTGCCGGTCCGACGGCGTGCGGATATCGAGCGCGCGGATACTGTCGCGGGCGACCTGCGCCATCGACGCTTCATTCAGCAGTCCCGCCATGTTGCGGAACTTGTCGAAGGCCGTCAGCGCGATATTGTCCCGCACCGACATCGGCAGGGCGAGGCCCAGATGCTTGCGGTCCTCGGAAAGATACCCGATGCCCGCGCGCACCGCATCCACGGGCGTGCGGATGCGCACCGGGCGGCCATGCACCCGGATCTCGCCCCGCTCGACCGGGTCGGCGCCGAAAATCGCGCGGGCCACCTCGGTCCGTCCCGCACCCATCAGCCCGGCAAAGCCCAGAATCTCGCCGCGCCGCAAGGTGAAGCTCACATCGCGGATTTCCCGCCCGCGCGTCAGGCCGCGCACATCGAGTGCCACCTCCGCCTGCGCCAGATCGGGGATCTGCACATCCCCCTGTGCCAGTTCGCGTCCGACCATCATCGTGATGATCTGATCCAACGTCACATCGGCCGTGTCGCGCGTCCCGATCCATTGCCCGTCACGCATCACCGTCACCCGGTCCGAGATGCGCCGGATCTCATCCATCTTGTGACTGATATAGATGATCCCCTTGCCTGCCGCGCGCAGCCCTTCAATGATGCGGAACAATTCGTCGATCTCGCGCGAATTCAGCGCGGCGGTCGGCTCATCCATTACCAGAACCTGCGTGTCATGGCTCAGCGCCTTGGCAATCTCGACCATCTGCTGCCTGGCAATGCTCAGCCCCTGCACAAGTTGTGCAGGCCGCAGGGAGACATTCATCTGCGCAAACAAGGCTTCCGCGTCGCGCTCCATACGGGCGTCATCGACAATGAACCCCATCCGGCGCGGCTCGCGCCCGATATAGATATTCTGCGCCAGGCTCAGATCATTCATCAGGCTCAGTTCCTGATGGATGATCCCGATTCCCGCATCCTGCGCGGCGCGCGGCGTGGCGAAGCTGACCTTCTGCCCGCCCAGTTCGATCTCGCCCGCGTCGCGCTGATAGACGCCCGAGAGGATTTTCATCAGTGTCGATTTGCCCGCGCCATTCTCGCCCATCAGCGCATGAACTTCGCCCGCGCGCAGGTCAAACTGCACATTGCGCAGCGCATGCACCCCCGGAAACCGTTTCTCTATCCCGGACATGCGAATGAGCGGTGTCATGCTGCCACCCCGTAAAAGCGCGCCGCCGTCCCGCCGGTGATCTGTGCCCGCGCCTGATCGTTCAAGCCCGCCAGCCATTCGCCCGACAAGGCATCCCAGCCCGCATAAGACCCGGCAAGCCGCAGAACCGGCCAGTCAGACCCCCACATCATGCGCTCGGCCCCGAACCAGCTCAGCATCTGATCGAGCAGCGGGAACACCGTATCGCGAGTTGTTTCAAGCTGGTCTGGTCCCATCTCGGTCAGGATGCCCGAGAGCTTGCAAAACGCCCCGGTCTCGCCCGCCAGGCGCGCCATTCCCTCGCGCCACATCGCGTGGCGCGGATCATCCGCAGGCGCGGCCAGTGCCGGTTTCGCGACATGATCAATGACCACTGGCAATGACGGATTGGCCCGCATCAAATCAAGCAACACGGCCAGATGAGCAGGCCGCACCAACGCATCAAATCGCAGGCCCGCATCCATGAGTGCGGACACCCAGCCCTGCGCAGGGGCCGTCACCAGCCAGTCAGGGGCCAGATCCTGCACCATCGGTCGGATACCTCGCAGCGCCGGGTTCACGGCAAGGGTCGCCATGCGGTGCGCAATATCCGGTGCGGTCAGATCGACCCAGCCAACCACCCCGGCAATATGTGCCGCGCCCTGCGCCTGCTCCAGCAGCCAGAGGGTTTCGTCCTCTGTGGGCGCGGCCTGTACGACAATCGCATGTCCGATCCCGGACGCATCAAGGCGCGCTTTCAGGTCAGAGGGTCCGAAATCGCGCGCAATTGGCGCAAGGCCGGGATCAGATGCATCAAGCCAGTCATAGTCGCCGCGTTCGAGCGCCCAGATGTGGCAATGTGCATCAATCCGGCCCATCAGATCGTCACACCGCCATCGACCAGAACAGCCTGCCCGGTCATGAAGCGGCTTTCATCTGACAAAAGATACAGGATCATCGGTACCAGATCCTCCGGCGTTCCCAGTCTCCTCATGGGTTGGCGTTCGATGAAATCGCGCCGCGCGGCTTCGGGGTCAGCGGCCTGCGCAATCCGCCCGCGCAGGCTCGGCGTGTCAATCGTCCCGGGGCAGAGCGCATTGCAGCGCAAACCCGATGTGACGAAGTCCGCTGCAATCGCCTTGGTCAGGCCGATCACCGCCCCTTTCGTCGCGCCATATGCCGTACGGTTGGGGAATCCTTTTACCGACGAAGCCATAGACGCCATGTTCAGGATCGACGCGGTCCCGGTGCTCCGGGCCTGCCGCAACAATCCCGGCACGAACGAACGGCACATGCGCAGCATGGACGTGACATTCAGGGTCAGACTGAACTCCCAGTCTGAATCGCTGACCTCGAGCACCGTGCCATGATGCACAAAGCCCGCACAATTGAACAGCCCATCCATATCCGGCAGGTCAGCTGCAAGGGCTGCAATCGCGGCAGAATCGCAGACATCCAGCTGTCGCACCTCGACGCGACCAGCGCCACACTCACCTGCATAGTCCAGCAGATCGGCGTTCAGATCGGTTGCAATGACCCGCGCACCGCCTTGCGCAAGACCCAGAGCTGCGGCGCGCCCAATACCCTGTCCAGCCGCCGTCACAAGGATGTTTTTCCCCTGAAGCGTCATCCTTCCCCCCTAACCCACCCATTCCCTCCCAGAGCTGGGTCGATTTATATTTGGACAGCTTATTCATATTTGCTAAGCTGGCAAGCAGAATATTTGCGCTGGCATCTCCGCGCACCACGTTCAGAGAGGAACCCATGTCCGCGACACTTATGCCCGACACGGTTCAAGGCCGCTATCGTGCCCCGGCACTGGACAAGGGGCTGGACATCATCGAGTTGCTGGCGAACGAAGCCAGCGGCCTCACGCGTAGCGAGATCGTGCGGGCGATGGGGCGCAGTCCGTCCGAGATTTACCGGATGCTCGAGCGGCTGGTCGCGCGCGGCTATGTCTGCCGCTCGCAGGAAGGCGACCGCTACGCGCTGAGCATGAAGCTGTTTCTTCTGGTCACTGCGCACCCGCCAGTCCGCAGGCTGGTTGCGCAGGCGCAGCCACTGATGGATCAGTTCGCTCGCGCGACGCTGCAATCTCTGCACCTGGTGATCAATGAAGGCCCGGCAGCGATTGTCGTTGCCCAAGCCAGTCCGCCAGGCAACTGGGAGTTTCGTTTGCGCGTGGGTGCGCAACTTGACATGCTCACTACGGGCTCCGGTCTGACCTTGCTTGCCTGCCAGGACGAGTCGCGCCGCGCAGAAATCCTTGCCCATACGCGCGCCGATCCGGCTGCGCTCGACCCTGAAATTGCCGCACAGCTTGATAAGATTCGTGCGGCGGGCCACCGCCTCGCCCCCAGTCTGCAACTGATCGGTGTCAGAGATATGTCGCTGCCAGTGCACGGCCCGGATGACAATGCATTTGCCGTTCTGACGTGCCCCTATATCGAACATGTAGGCACATTCCGCAATCGGGCGCTGGATGTCGATGATTGTCTTGCGCGCCTGCGCGATCTGGCCGCGACTCTCGCCCTGCGCTGAGCGCAGGCACTCATGAAGGCCAGACCTCGGCGGCGACGGGTGGATTGCATCCGGCCCGACTGCATGTGATTGACGCAGCACGCGCCGCCGTCGCGACCACCTCGCGCAGGGCGTCAAGCGACAACGCACGCAGCCCATCGGGCGACAAGGATCGCTTGCGTGCGAGCCCTTCCAGCACTGCCGCTGTCAACGTATCGCCTGCTCCGACCGTGTCTGCAAGCCGCGCAGGCAGGGGCGGTGTGCAGGAAAACTCACCTTGCGCCGCATGGCACAGAATTTCACCTGCCCCCTGAGTAACGATCACCATGCATTTGGGGGCAAGGGCGGCCAGATGCTGCACGGCGCGTTCAGGAGCCAACCCCGGAAACCACCAGGCTGCATCCTCGTCACTCAGCCGAATCAGCGTTGCCACACGCGCCATCTCCAGCAGGCGTGCGCTGTAATTTTCACGGTTCGGATCTGCAATCAATGTTCGGATATTGGGGTCGAGTGACGTGAATATACCCATGCCCGCCACCTGCACGAACAGGTCGCTCCAGACATCGGCGTCTTGTCCTTCAGCCAGCGCGATGGAGCCCATATGCAGTGCCGCCATGCGCACGGGCAGAGCCGCGCGGAGCCCTTCTCGCGTGACACGCCGCTCTGCCGTGCCCTCGCGGTAGAAACGGTAATCTGGCTGGCCATCCTCGACCGTGACCATCGCCAGTGTCGTCGGCGCGTCATTCCTCTCGCCCAGATGTTGAACGCTATCCTTGACCAGCGCCCCCAGAAGCTGCGCGCCGAAACTGTCGGTGGACAAGGTGCCAAGGTAGCCCACCTTGCCCCCGAGCCGGGCAATCGCGCGACTGCAGTTATAGGGCGACCCCCCAACATGCGCCGTGAACCTGCGCGCGCCCTTGGCGGCAGGTGTTTCGATCACATCAATCAGGTTCTCCCCACCGCAAACGATCATGCTTCCCCACATTCTCATCGGCCTTCCCCTATAAGGTAGAAGTTACATATATATAATCGTTTTGACAATATTTCATTTACATGCGATGACCCGAGCAAAGCCAAGCGAGAGAACCATGCCACGCGAACTTCACATCGACCCGGCCCGCCGCAGTCAATCCGGGCAACTGGACTTCCCGGACATCCCGATCCACGCTTATGCCACCCCTTTGCAAGCCGAGATCGACATTCTCGGCGCGGGCCAGTTGCGCGCGATGCTGCGCCACATGCGCATTCAGCGTCAGTTCGAGGAAATGCTGTCGAGCTTCAAGGCGCAGGGCCAGTGGGACGGGATCAGCCACATCTACAAGGGACCGGCCCATCTCTCGATCGGGCAGGAAGCTGCGGCAACCGGGGCCGCGCATGCGCTGACGCCAGACGACCACATCTTCGGAAGCCATCGCAGCCATGGCGAATATCTGGCCAAAGGTCTGGCGGCAATTCACATGCTGGGGGGTGCGCGGGCACTCGAACTGATGCGGGGCTTTCGCGACGGACATGTGCTGTCTGTTGCTGAACGCTCCTTCGGCACGAAGGATGACACGTCCCTTGCCGAACACGCACTGGTCTTTGGTCTTCTGGCCGAGATTTTCATGCGCGCCGCAGGTGTGAATGGTGGCATGGGTGGCTCGATGCACGCGTTCTTCCCCCCGTTCGGGGCCTATCCCAACAATGCAATTGTCGGGGCATCTGCGGGCATCGCTGCTGGCGCAGCGCTGCATGCCAAGTTGCATGCACCGGGTCGAATTACCGTCGCGATGGCAGGCGACGGCTCGACAGGTTGCGGCCCAGTCTGGGAAGCGATGAATTTCGCCGCGCAAGCGCAGTTTGAGGGCTTGTGGGGCGACAAGAGCGGGCGCTTGCCGGTGCTGTTTTTCTTTACCAACAACTTTTACGCGATGGGCGGCCAGACCGCAGGCGAGACAATGGGCTGGGACCGCCTGTCTCGCATTGGCGCGGGCCTGCATCCTGATGCACTGCTTGCCGAGACCGTAGACGGACAGAACCCGCTCGCCGTACGCGACGCCGTGGCGCGAAAACGCGCGGCTCTGATCGACGGGCGCGGCCCCGCGCTGCTGGATGTGGAATGCTATCGCTTCTCGGGCCATTCGACGACAGACGCAAATGCCTACCGCACGCGCGAGGAAATCGCCGCCTGGGCCCATCATGACCCGATCCGGCTTTTCGCGAACGCCCTCCAAGATGCAGGCCTCACTGACGCTGCCGGGCAAGAGGCCGAAACAGCCGTGATCGACGATCTTTTGCGCACCGTTGCCCGCGCCGCGACCGACCCGGCCATCGCGCCGCCCGTCGATATTCATGCGATGCCAACGCGGATCGGCAGTTACATGTTTTCCAACCGGACAAGCCCGTTGCCTGACAGGCAGGTGCCGCTCCTGCAGGACCCTGCGCAGAATGTGCGTCTCAAGCAACTGCGCAAACGCGCGCGCAAGGGGCTGACGGAAGATGGCACCCCTCTGTCACCTTTGCGCTGCATCACCTATCGGGATGCGCTGTTCGAGGCAATCTGGGAACGTATGGCAAATGACGCTCGCCTGGTTGCCTGGGGCGAGGAATGCCGCGAATGGGGCGGGGCGTTCGGGGTCTATCGCGGTCTCTCGGACATCTTTCCGCGCGACCGGCTGTTCAATTCCCCGATTTCAGAAGCTGCCATCGTCGCAGCAGGGGTCGGCTATGCAATGGAAGGCGGGCGCGCACTTGTCGAGCTCATGTATGGCGATTTTCTAGGCCGTGCCGGGGACGAGGTTTTCAACCAGCTTGCCAAATGGCAAGCCATGTCCGCAGGTGAGCTGTCATTGCCCGTGGTACTGCGGCTTTCCATCGGCAACAAATACGGCGCGCAACATTCGCAGGACTGGTCCGCGATGGTCGCGCATGTGCCCGGACTGAAACTCGCCTATCCCGCCACGCCGCATGACGCGAAGGGCCTGATGACCACAGCCCTTGCCAGCGAAGACCCTGTCGTGATGCTCGAAAGCCAGAGGCTCTACGATATTGGCGAATGGTTTGCGGAAACAGGAGTGCCCGAGGGCCATTTCGCCATGCCATTCGGCACGCCCCAGATCCGCCGTGCGGGCCGCGATGTAACGATCTTGACGCTTGGACCGGCGCTATATCCGGCGCTGCGCGGGGCAGATGATCTGGCGCAGCAGGGGATCGAGGCTGAAGTGATCGACGCCTGCACGCTGGTGCCGTTCGGCTATGACGTGCTGCTCGAGTCCATCGCACGCACAGGCCGCCTTCTGGTCGTGACAGAGGCTTGCGAAAGGGGCAGTTTCGCCATGACTCTCGCTGCCAATCTGGGCCGGTTCGGCCATGCCAACCTGCGCGCCGCCCCACGCGTGCTGGGCGCTCCGAACTGGATTGTTCCGGGGGCCGACATGGAAGACAGTTATTTCCCGCAGCCCGCCGATATCGTAGATGCTGTCCTGATCGATCTGATGGCGCGCGAAGGAGCCAATCGGCGCGGCCTGCGCGGCTGGGACGAGATCGAACTCGCTCGGCTTGGGCTTTGAAACCAGGAGAAGACAATGGACATCATCCTGCCGCAACTTGGCAACGACATCCTTGAGGCCGAAATCGACAGCTGGCTGGTCGATCCGGGCGCATCTGTTAGCAAGGGCGAAGCCGTGTTACAGATCACCACGCCCAAACTGGTCATGGAGATTGAAGCCCCCGCCGATGGCACGCTGAGCGAGATCCTGGTCGAACCGGGCGATATTGCCGAAGTGGGCCAGGTGCTGGGTCGCCTGACCCAGGCGTGACCCACCCTGTGATCCATCACGGCATCGCCACGGCGCTGCGGCAGACCGGCCCAAAAGACGGCACGCCTGTGCTTGTCGTGCATGGCTTTGCCGCTGATATGACGGTCTGGATGCTGGCAGAACCTGCCTTGCGCGACACCTGCCGACTGACGCTTCTCGACCTGCCCGGCCACGGCGCAACTGCCGCCGAGATCCCCAGGCTGGGGCTGGAGGGTTTCGGGCAGCATCTGGCAAGCGTAATCGACAGCGTAGGCTCCCGGAAAATCTGGCTGCTCGCCCATTCCTTCGGGGCAGCTGTTGCTTTGCGCGCCACCAGCCTTGCGCCCGACCGCATCGCAGGGCTGATCCTGATCGCCCCAGCGGGGCTGACTGCACAGGTTGACCCGGATTTCATTGCGGCAATCTGCGACGCACCCGATGCGCAGGCCATGCGCGCTGCCTTGGGACAGATGCTGGTACGGCCACAGATGATTACACTGGCGATGGCCGAAACTCTGCATGCGCGGATGCTGGACCCAAGCCGCGGCACGGCATTGCGCGCTGTCGGAAGTCTGCTGCCTGAGCTGCCCAGAACGCTTGCCCCGCATCTGCCTGCGCTGGCGGAACTCCCCATCCATGTTCTGCGCGGCGCACAGGACCGGATTATCTGCCCCGACGTCGCCTTGCCCGCCGTCTGGCCACAGGCGCAGGCCCACCGGATCGAGGGGGCAGGACATCTGCCACAGCTTGAAGCGCCCGCCCCCACACTGCACCTCGTCCGTGCAGCACTCGGGGTAGCATGACGACTCCGCTCGACCCTCGCAGCCTGCGCCTTCGGGCCGCATGGCTCGCGCACGGTTACGGATTGACGCAGGCGCAGATTGCAGAGCGGTTGAATGTCAGCCGCGCCACGATCAACCGCGCGCTGGAACAGGCCCGCTCGCTGGGTGAGATACGGATCTGGATAGACCGGCCCGAAGGCGATCTGACCGACCTCGCAATTTCTGTAGAACAAGAATTGGGCATATCCGAAGTTCTGATCGTGCCCTCGCTGCCTGACACGCGCCCCGAAACTGCCATCGGGCTCGCGCTGGGGCGGATCTTGTCAGACCGGATCGGTCCGGCCACACGGATCGGTCTGGGCTGGGGACGCACGCTGACACGCGCACTCGATGCCTTCCAGCCGCCGCTCCGCCCGGATGCGCTGGTCCTGTCGCTCCTGGGCGGACAGGTCCGCTCGGGCCGCCCCAATCCCGGCGCACTCGCTGCACGAATGGCAACCGCCCTTGGCTGTGAAGTGGTGTTTTTGCCCGCGCCACTGTTTGTCGATCACCCAGAGACCCGTGCGCGGCTGATTTCCGCCTGCGGGCTACAGGCGCT
>SLQN01000111.1 GCA_007131465.1 Paracoccaceae bacterium | reverse complement strand
TGATCATGCTGCGCCAGAAACTGTCCTGTCGGTGGGCCTGCTGCAACTGCGCCCGCGCGCGGGCCAGAAGCTGCAACCGCCCTGTCGCATTTTCAATGGCGCGGATAAAGGCGCGGGCGGGTTTGGTGCGCGCGCTGGGGGCGTAGCTGATATCTCTGAGCAGGCTGTCCATCTGGTATCCCTGAAAACAAAACCATGCGTTTTACAGGTGGACGAGAGCGTAACAGCGTCATGACGCCTGGGTCATTCTGCTGCCAGTGTGACATTTCCGCCGGGGTCGCGCAGGGCCGCCAGCAGTTCCGCGCGCCGCTGGTCCGCTGCCAGGGCATTGCGGTGCTTGACCGGGCCGAAGCCCCTGATCGATAGCGGCAGTTCCGCCAGTTCCACGGCGATGGCGTGGGTGTCGGGTGTCAGGTTCGCCAGCAATTCGGGCACCAGCTTTTCATAATCGCGGGCCAGACGGCGCTCCATCCGGCGCTCGGCGCTGTAGCCGAAGATATCCAGCGGCGTGCCGCGCAACCGCTTGAGCCGCGCCAGAACCCCGAACCCGCGCAGCATGGCCGGGCCGAAGGCGCGCTTGCGGGGACGTCCGTCCGAGCCGATGCGCGACAGCAGCGGGGGTGCCAGATGGAATCGCGGCGTGAAATCGCCGTCGAATTCCGCGCGCGCTTTCTCAAGCGTCTGCAGATGCAGGCGCGCGACTTCGTATTCGTCCTTATAGGCAAGAAGCTTGTGATAGCCCTTGGCGACCGCCTCGCGCAGGCGGGCATCGGGCACGCTGTCCACCAGCTTGCGATATTTCCGCGCCAGCCGCCGGGACTGATAGGCCACCAGATGCGCCTCGCGGAAGGCAATCAGTTCCTCCAGCGTCTTGGGTTTCGCCACCACGGTATCGGCCAGCATCTTCGCGGCCGCCTTGGGGTGGACGACGGCCCAGCGCCCCAGCGCGAAAGCGCGGGTATTTCCGGCGACTGCGGCCTTGTTCAATTCGATCGCGCGCAGGATTGCGGCCTTGTCCAGCGGCACAAGCCCCATCTGCCACGCCGCGCCCAGCGCGATCATGTTGGCAAAGATGCTGTCGCCCAACAGACGCCGGGCAAGTGCCGAATAGTCGAACAGATGCAGCTTTTCGCCCAGCCGTGCCTGAAGCGCAATTTTCAGATCCTCCGAGGGGATACGGAATTCGGTATTGCGGGTGAAGTCGCCGGTGATGATCTCATGGCTGTTCACAGCCGCACCGGTCTGGCCGCTGCGCATCAGCCCCAGCGTCTTTGCACCCGCCGTGACCACAAGATCGCCGCCGATCACGCAATGCGCCTCGCCCACGGCGACACGGATCGCGCTGATATCGTCCGGGGCATTCGCGATGCGGCAATGGATGTGGACCGCGCCGCCTTTCTGCGCGAGGCCCGCCATCTCGATCATGCCCGCGCCCTTGCCGTCAAGCTGGGCTGCCTGCGCAAGTATCGCGCCCACGGTCACGACGCCCGTGCCGCCAACGCCCGTGATGACGATGTTATGCGTGCCGGTGATCGTGGGCAGGACAGGGTCGGGAAGGTCGGGAAGGTCCACCGATGCTGTAGGCGCCTGCTTCACTTTCGCCCCTTCCAGCGTCACGAAAGACGGACAGAACCCCTTGAGGCACGAAAAGTCCTTGTTGCAGCTTGACTGGTCAATCGCGCGCTTGCGGCCAAGTTCGGTTTCCACCGGCACGATGGACACGCAGTTCGACTGCACCCCGCAATCGCCGCAGCCTTCGCAGATATCGGTATTGATGAACACGCGCTGATCGGGGTCGGGAAATTCGCCGCGCTTGCGGCGGCGGCGCTTTTCGGCGGCACAGGTCTGGACATAGAGGATGGCCGAGACCCCCTTGTAGGTGGCGCAGTCCTTCTGCACCGCCTCAAGATCCGCGCGCGGATGCCAGCCAACGGTCTTGGGGAAATCGCCGCGTGCGGGTTCTTCCTTCTCGTCGAACACCACCTCGATCTTGCCCACACCCATCGCCGTCAGTTCCTGAGCGATCCGGGAGGGGGTCAGACCGCCTTCGTTCTTCTGCCCGCCGGTCATGGCCACGGCATCGTTATAGAGGATCTTGTAGGTGATGTTCGTCCCGGCGGCCAAGGCGGCCCGGATGGCCTGCACGCCAGAATGGTTGTAGGTCCCGTCACCGAGATTCTGGAACACATGGTCGCGGGTGGAAAACGGGGCCTCGCCGATCCAGTTCGCACCTTCGCCGCCCATATGGGTGAAGCCCACAGTGTTGCGGTCCATCCACTGCACCATGTAGTGACAGCCGATCCCGGCATAAGCGCGGTGGCCGTCAGGGACCTTGGTCGAGCTGTTATGCGGGCAGCCCGAGCAATAATAGGGCAGACGCGCGGCCATGTCCTGCGCATTATCGGCGCGCCGCGCCTCGGCCAGCATGGAGAGACCCGCCTTCACACTGTCCGTGCCGCGGCCTTCCTCGATCAGGATATCGCCGATCTTCTCGGCAATCATGATCGGGTCGAGCGCATAGCGGGTCGGGAACAGTTCCACCTGCCGCCCGTGTTCCCATGTATCACCCTTGTGCCAGCCATAGACGCGGCGGCCGCGGCGGTCATCAAAGATGGCTTCCTTGACCTGCACCTCGATCAGCTTGCGCTTTTCCTCGACCACGACGATCAGTTCCAGCCCTTCGGCCCAGTCGTGGAACCCGGTCATGTCCAGCGGGAAGGTCTGGCCCACCTTGTAGGTGGTGATGCCCAGACGCTCGGCCTCGGCGGCGTCGATGCCCAGAAGGTTCAGCGCATGGACTAGGTCCAGCCAGTTCTTGCCCGCTGCCACGAAGCCGATCTTCGCGCCCGGCTTGCCCCAGACCCGGCGGTCCATGCGGTTTGCGTGGCTGAAGGCTTCGGCGGCGTAGCGCTTGAAATCGATCATCCGCGCTTCCTGCGCGATGGGTGTATCGACCAGACGAATGTTCAGCCCGCCCTCGGGCATGATGAAATCGGGCGGGATGAACTGCATCCGGTGCGGGTTGCCATCGACCACGGCCGTGGCCTCGACATTCTCCTTCATCGTCTTGAGGCCGACCCAGACACCCGCAAACCGCGACAGGGCATAGCCGTAATGCCCGAAATCCAGCAACTCCTGCACCCCGGCAGGCGACAGGACCGGGATATAGGCATCCACCATCGCCCAGTCGGACTGGTGCAGCACAGTCGAGGATTCGCCCGTGTGGTCATCGCCCATTGCCACCAGCACCCCGCCATGCGGCGAGGTTCCGGCCATATTGGCATGCCGGAAAACATCACCCGAGCGGTCCACGCCCGGCCCCTTGCCATACCACAGGCCGAATACACCATCGAAACGGCCTTCGCCGCGCAGTTCCGCCTGCTGGCTGCCCCAGAGAGCAGTCGCGGCCAGATCCTCGTTCAGACCTTCCTGAAAGCGGATATCGGCGGCCTGAAGGTGCTTGTTCGCGCGCAGCATCTGCTGGTCAACCGCGCCAAGGGGTGAACCGCGATACCCTGTGACATAGCCTGCCGTGTTCAGCCCGGCAGCCCGGTCGCGCGCCGCCTGCGCCAGCACCAGCCGCACCAGTGCCTGCGTCCCGTTCAGCAGAACGGGGGACTTTTCCAGATCGAACCGATCTTCAAGCGTGATATCCTGACGCACCTTCTGCACCTCCCCGGCATTGTTGCGCATGAAACCATCATAGGTCAATAATTCTGACCTACAAAGCACAATCTTGGCGATAAGCGCTTTTGTGATCCACTGAAAAGCAGTAGACAGGATGGGTCGTGTTCAGGCCTGCGGGGTTTAGGGAAGTTTCATTATGGATTGGGACAAGCTCAGAATCTTTCATGCCGTTGCCGATGCCGGCAGCCTGACCCATGCCGGTGACACGTTGCAACTGTCCCAATCCGCCGTCAGCCGCCAGATCCGCGCGCTGGAAGAGGGGCTTGATTCGATTCTGTTCCATCGCCATGCGCGCGGGCTAATCCTGACTGAACAGGGCGAATTGCTGTTCGAAGCCACGAAGGCCATGAGTCAGACACTGGAATCGACCGCCGCACGCATCCGCGATGCGGAGGATGAGGTCTACGGTGAATTGCGGGTAACGACGACAACCGGGTTCGGCACCCTGTTCCTCGCGCCGCGCCTCCCGTCGCTTTATGCGCAATACCCCGACCTGAAGATCGACCTGATGCTGGAAGAGCGCGTTCTGGACCTGCCGATGCGCGAAGCCGATGTCGCCATCCGCATGAAGGAACCCAGTCAGGCGGACCTGATCCGCAAGCGCCTGATGACCGTCAACATGCGGCTTTATGCCTCTGCGGAATATCTGCGCGCAAACGCGACCCCCGCAACCCCCGAAGACCTGTCCGACTTCCGGCTGATCTCGCAGAATTTCAACTCCACCCAGGTCAGCGTGGGCGCACAACTTATCCGCGAGCTTACAGCACGGCCGCTGCGGTCCAGCTTTACCGTGAATAATTATTTCGGGGTCTTGCAGGCAGTACTGAACCATCTAGGGATCGGCGTGCTGCCCGACTACGTCTCGGAAGACTTCCCCGAACTGGTGCATGTCTTGCCCGAAGTCGCCAGCGGCGATATCCCGGTCTTCCTGGCCTATCCAGAAGAATTGCGACATTCGCGCCGGATCGCAGCGTTTCGCGATTTCGTGGTCGAGGAAATTGTGGCCTACCGGCGCGCCCGGCAGGCCTGATTATTATTCGGGCGACTGCCGGCCCTCTGACGCGCGGATCGCATGCGATTGAGGCATGTATGCAACGCATATCGGCAATGTTGCAGACGCAATATAATTTAACTTGCGTAAGGGATGAGCAGATTTTAGATCAGATACAGAAGCGCGTTGAAGTTTTTCTGCGTTTCTACCTCCCTGTTGGACTTTGGCCGAGCATTGTGCTCGGCCTTTTTTTTGGCCATCCGGCTTGAAATCGGGGGGGGTGTCGCACATCAGCAAACCGCAACTGAGAGCCACGAGATTCAGGGTTTGCTGCTTGCATGATCCGGTTGCGAATTTTTCGGGCGGCATAACCTCCGACCCGTGGGTGCCCGCCGATTTCTCTTGCAGCGAAGCTTCCGTGCCAACCCATGTGTGACGCGGCCCCAGCCAAACCGGCACAGACCAGCGCCGCCCCCCGGCGTCGCCCCTTTTGCTTGGACAAGGTTTGCCTTAAGAAGCTTGCGAATGCAATCTTTCGGGCGAGGACTCCCCTGCCATGACCGACCCTGTCATCACCTCCGAGTTGATCGCTGCGCACGGGCTCACCGAGGATGAATACGCCCGCATCCTGCAAATCCTGAACCGCGCGCCGAATTTCACCGAACTTGGCATCTTTTCGGCCATGTGGAACGAGCATTGTTCCTACAAGTCCTCGAAGAAATGGCTGCGCACCCTGCCCACATCCGGGCCACAGGTCATCTGCGGACCGGGTGAAAATGCGGGGGTTGTGGCTATCGGCGATGGACAGGCGGTTGTCTTCAAGATGGAAAGCCACAACCACCCCAGCTATATCGAACCCTATCAGGGGGCCGCGACGGGCGTTGGCGGCATCCTGCGCGATGTCTTCACAATGGGCGCCCGTCCGATTGCGGCGATGAATGCGCTGTCTTTCGGTGACCCTAAACATCCCCGGACACCCCATCTGGTGCGCGGTGTCGTCGAAGGCATTGGCGGCTATGGCAATGCCTTTGGCGTGCCGACTGTTGGCGGCGAGGTGCGGTTTCACCCGGCCTATAACGGCAACTGCCTCGTCAATGCCTTTGCGGCGGGTCTGGCAGATGCCGATGCGATCTTCTATTCGGCAGCGTCCGGCGTGGGCATGCCGGTGGTCTATCTGGGTGCGAAAACCGGGCGCGACGGTGTCGGCGGCGCGACCATGGCCAGCGCGGAATTCGACGACACGATCGAGGAAAAGCGCCCGACCGTGCAGGTGGGTGACCCGTTCACCGAAAAGCGGCTGCTCGAGGCTTGCCTCGAATTGATGGCCACCGGCGCGGTGATCTCTATTCAGGACATGGGGGCCGCCGGGCTGACCTGTTCGGCTGTCGAGATGGGCGACAAGGGCGGGCTGGGCATCCGGCTGCAACTCGACGATGTCCCCCAGCGCGAAGCTGCGATGACCGCCTATGAAATGATGCTTTCGGAGTCGCAAGAACGCATGCTGATGGTGCTGCGGCCCGAGAAGGAAGCCCTCGCACGCGAGATTTTTGAGAAATGGGATCTCGATTTCGCGATTGTGGGCGAGACCATTGCCGAAGACCGGTTCCTGATCCTGCAGGGCGACGTGGTGAAGGCGGATCTGCCGCTGTCGAAACTGTCTTCGACCGCGCCCGAATATGACCGGCCCTGGGCAGAGGCTCCGACCCCGCCCCCCTTGCCCGATATCCCCGAACTCAGCCCGATGGACGGCTTGCGCGCCCTGATCGGCGCATCATCCTACGCCCACAAAGGCTGGGTCTGGGAGCAATATGACACGCAGGTCATGGCCGACACCATCCGCACACCGGGACTGGGCGCGGGCATCGTGCGCGTACATGGGACGTCAAAAGCGTTGGCCTTCACCAGTGACGTGACGCCCCGCTATGTGCGCGCCAACCCGTTCGAGGGCGGCAAGCAGGCGGTGGCCGAGGCCTATCGCAACCTTGTCGCTGTGGGTGCAAGGCCCCTCGCGACAACCGACAACCTGAATTTCGGTAACCCCGAGAAGCCCGAGATCATGGGCCAGCTTGTGGGCGCAATCAAGGGGATCGGCGCGGCCTGCGCGGCGCTGGACATGCCCATCGTGTCGGGTAATGTCTCGCTTTACAACGAAACCGACGGCCAGCCGATCCTGCCCACACCTACCATAGGCGCGGTCGGGCTGATTGACGATATCAACCAGATCATCGGAAGCTTGCCGCAAGCGGGAGAGCTTGCATTGCTGATTGGCGAGACGCATGGCCATCTGGGCCAGTCTGCCCTGCTGGTGGAAGCGTTCGGGGTCGAAGCAGGCAATGCGCCCCCGGTCGATCTGGAGCGCGAGCGCCTCAATGGTGAATTTCTGCGCGACAACCGGATGCTGGTCACGGCGGCAACCGATCTTTCGGATGGCGGGCTGGCGCTGGCAGCGTTCGAGATGGCCGAGGCTGCCGGGCTGGGCGTGACCCTTGATGCAGTCGACATCTCCACGCTGTTCGGCGAGGATCAGGCACGCTATCTTGTCGCCGCCAGCTTCGATCAGGCCGAGGCGCTGATGGTCGCGGCCGGTCAGGCCAGTGTAGCGCTGGCAGTTGTCGGAAAGTTCGGGGGCGATACGGTGCAGCTTGGCCCGGACAAGGCGCCGCTGGCGGAACTGTCTGCGCTTTACCGCACGGCCTTTGCGGCAGCCATCGGCAGTGCTTGATCTGACCCGCGACCGGGATTACCTTCACTGCGAGAGGAACAGGAATACGCATGATGGCCATAACAGTGGAAGAACTTGAAAGCCTTTTGAAACAGGGCTTTCCCGATGCAAAGATCACGATTACAGACCTCGCAGGGGACGGCAACCATTACGCCGCCGAAGTCATCGACGAAAGCTTCCGGGGCCAGAACCGCGTGCAGCAGCAGCGTGCCGTCTATGCGGCGCTGAAGGGCAAGATGGATGGCAGCCGTGGCGAATTGCATGCCCTCGCCCTGACCACCAAAGCCCCGGAATAGAGAAGACCGCAAAGCCTGAAAGGAAGTGCGATGAGCGCGCAGGAAAAGATCAAGACTACCGTCGAAGCCAATGATGTCGTGCTCTACATGAAAGGCACGAAAACAATGCCCCAATGCGGCTTTTCCAGTCGCGTTGCCGGGGTGCTGAACTTCATGGGCGTGGACTATGCCGATGTGAACGTGCTGGCGGATGAGGACATTCGCTCTGGCATCAAGGAATATTCCGACTGGCCGACGATCCCGCAGCTTTACGTAAAGGGCGAGTTCGTGGGCGGATGCGACATCATCACCGAGATGACCCTTTCCGGGGAACTGGACCAGTTGTTCGAAGCCAAGGGCGTGTCTTATGACAAGGACGCAGCCGAGAAGATCCGCGAAGCCAACGCCTGACCCGACCACAGGGTTCTGGGACGGCAATCGCCAGGCCCCGGGCATGTCCCGGGGCTATTTTGATTGTAATCCTGTCATGGCGTCCAGAGGCGCTGACCACTCGACTGCGCTACTGTGCGCACACGCAGTTCAGAGCCCCGCATCTCATAGGCGCGCGCGCCTGTCTGCCGCAGATCGGCGGGCGCAATCACATAGCACGGCGCCGACGGTCCGGGCGGCTGTTCGGTCACAACAACAATCCTCCCTGGCAGGCAAATTTCCGGCAAGTGCGTTAGCGCGCGCTTGCCCGCCAGATGCACCACATCGAACCCGCTTCCGCGCAGATGCACGACTGTCGCGCGTTCGTCATGGCCGCTGCGTGCCTGTGCCTCGGCTTGCAAAGTCGCGTCACCATCGGCGCGCAGCCAGCTTTCGGCGGTGAAACCGCCCGCGCGGGCGCGGCTCAGATGCCGCAGGCCCTCGTGCATCAGGCCCACCACCTCGCCCTCGCGCGCGATCAGCAGCGCCGGTCGCGGGCTTTGTGCCCACAGAAGAAGCGCCGTGCCCATCGCAACGATGCCCGCCCAGCGTGCAGGCCCCTGCCAGATGATCAGCCATAATGCGCCAAGGCTCAGCAGCGGCATCACCGCGGGGATGGGCTGCACAATCGGAATGACCGCCCCGTCAAGCGCGCTGACATGCGCCGAAACGCCCAGAATCCAGCCTATCGCGGGCCCCATCACTGCAAGACCCAAACCCGACAGGCCCAAGGGCGCAAGCGCGGCGGCCAGCACAGCCGCGGGCATGATCACCAGCCCCATCAGCGGCACGGCCAGAAGGTTTGCGATCAGGCCGTATTCGGACAGGCGGTTGAAACTTGCCGCCGCGACAGGCGCGGTGGCAACGCCCGCCACGACCGAACAGATGACGACGCTAATCATCGGCCAGACCCAGCGCGGGATTCGCCCGCGCCAGTCGCGTTCATCGCGCAGCCAGCGAAACACGGCCACAAGGGCAACCGTGGCCGCGAAACTCATCTGGAACCCCGCCTGCACCAGCGCTTCGGGGCGCAGCAGAAGGATCAGCGTTGCCGCCAGCGCGACCGAGCGCAGCGAGATCGCCCGCCGGTCCAGCAGCACCGCAACCAGCATCACCGCGACCATGATATAGGCGCGCTCTGTCGCGACATTGCCGCCTGACAGGAGAAGATAGAAGGCCCCCGATGCCAGCGCCGCAATCGCCGCGATCTTGCGCGTGGGCGCGCGGAGCGCGACGGGCGGGACCAGTGCCATCAGAAACCGCAGCAAGCCAAAGACGAACCCTGTCAACAACCCCATATGCAGCCCGGAAATGGCCAGCAGATGCGCGAGATTGGAGCGGCGCAACTCCTCCATCCGGTCCTGCGACAGACCCGAGCGGTCCCCTGTCAGGATCGCCGCGGCAAAAGCGCCGCTGTCACCGGGCAATTGCGCCTGCACGGCTGCCGAAATCCGCATCCGCAACTGGTGGATGCGCAATCCGGCAGCCCCGTCACGGGCCGGGGCCAGCGCCAGCACCGGCACGCGGGTATAGCCGACGGCACCCAGCCGTTCGAACCATGCCAGACGCCGGAAATCGAAGCCCCCCGGCTCTGCCGGGGCGGGCGGCGGGCCAAGATGCCCGGTCGTCATCACCCGCAACCCCGGTTCGGGCACGATGAAGCCCTGCGTCCCGTGCAACGAGATGCGCACGCGGTCGGGCGTGCGCGAGGGCGCTCGATCATGCAGGACCACCTGATCCAGCGTCAAGCGCACTGCATCGCTGGCCGAGCGGTCGATCTTCACGATCCGCCCCTCGATCGGACCGAAATAGCGTATTGTCAGCACCGGGGCTGCGACATGGGCGCTCCGCAGCCCCGCGACCAGACAGCCCGCGCAGACCAGCGCCATTGCAAACGCCAGCGGTGCGGCATCTTCCGGCAAGAGCAGGGCCAGAAACACTGCCGCAAGCGACAACGCCGCCAGCGCGGCCCATTCAACCACTACAGGCTCGCGCGGCAATGCAAAGTAGATGCCGATGCCCACGGCCAGAAGCACAGGTACGAACAGGAACAGACGGCCACGCTGCGCGGCCAGCGCCCGCAATGGCGATACCCGCAACGACCCAGGCAGGCTGGCCGTGAAGACCGGCACGCGCACTCTTGTTTCCTTCTCCCGCCTTGCCTAGAAAGCAGACCAAGCCATGTTCTGGCCGTGTCTTGCGCTTGTCACAACCCTGCCCGAAACTGGTTTCCAAAAGGTTAACCCTCCTATGTCCGATGCAGTTGTCACCCGTTTTGCCCCCTCGCCAACCGGCTTTCTGCATATCGGGGGCGCGCGCACAGCCTTGTTCAACTGGCTCTATGCACGTGGGCGGGGGGGCAGGTTCCTGCTGCGGATCGAGGATACGGACCGCGCAAGATCCACGCCCGAGGCCACCGAGGCGATCCTGAAGGGGCTGGCATGGCTGGGGCTGGACTGGGATGGCGACCCGATCAGCCAGGCCGCGCGCGCCGACCGTCATGCCGATGTCGCGCATCAGATGCTCGGGTCAGGCCACGCCTACAAGTGTTTTGCCACGCAAGACGAGATCGAGGCGTTTCGCGAGGCCGCCCGCGTTGACGGGCGCTCGACGCTCTATCGCTCGCCCTGGCGCGATGCGGACCCGGCCACCCATCCCGACGCGCCCTTCGCGATCCGGGTCAAGGCCCCGCTGACGGGCGAGACTGTCATCCGCGACCGGGTGCAGGGCGATGTGCGCATCGGAAACGACCAGCTTGACGACATGATCGTGCTACGCTCGGACGGGACGCCCACCTACATGCTGGCCGTTGTGGTGGACGATCACGACATGGGTGTCACCCATGTCATCCGCGGGGATGACCACCTCAACAATGCCGCCCGCCAGATGCTTGTCTATCAGGCCATGGGCTGGTCGGTTCCGGTCTGGGCGCATATCCCGCTGATCCACGGACCGGATGGCAAGAAGCTTTCCAAGCGTCACGGTGCGTTGGGAGTCGAGGAATACCAGCGGCTTGGCTACCCGGCGGCAGCGATGCGCAACTACCTTGCGCGGTTGGGCTGGAGCCATGGGAATGATGAATTCTTCACCGATGCCCAGGCGCGCGAATGGTTCGATATCGATGGAATCGGCAAGGCCCCGGCGCGGCTGGATTTCAAGAAACTCGACCATCTGACCGCGCAGCATATGAGTGCGGGCGACGATGCTGCACTGCTGCATGAACTGGAGGCGTATCTGGCAGCAACCGACGCCCCCGCCCTGACAAATGCGCAGCGTGAGGGGCTTCTGCGGGCCATGCCACTGGTCAGGGACAAGGCGAAAGGTTTCGCGCAAATCCTTGAAAAGGCGCACTACATCCTGTCAGAACGCCCCATCCGCCCTGACGAGAAGTCGCAAGCGGCACTTGATGATGTATCCCGTAGTATACTGAAGGAATTGACGCCGCGCCTGCAAACTGCTACGTGGGATCGAGAAAATCTGGAGGGGATTGTCACCGGTATTGCGCAGGAACATGGTCTTGGGCTTGGCAAACTCGCGCAGCCTTTGCGAGCGGCATTGGCGGGACGCAGCCCTAGTCCAAGCATCTTTGACATGATGATTACTCTTGGCAAGGCGGAAAGCCTTGGCAGACTACAGGATGCAACGACCTGATCAAGGGAATCACTCCCCCAGGGTCGCATGATGAGGCAGCCTGCGGGAGCGTTTTCCGTCGGGCCATTGCGAAAGGATGACGCATGGGGAACGGAAGCGAGACCGCAAAGATTACAATCGGCGACAAGGTGATCGACCTTCCGATCATGAAACCTTCGGTCGGCCCGGACGTGGTGGATATCCGCAAGCTTTATGCGCAGGCAGATGTCTTCACCTATGACCCCGGCTTTACATCGACAGCGGCCTGTTCCTCGACCATCACCTATATTGACGGCGATGCTGGAGAATTGCTGTATCGTGGCTATGCCATCGAGGATCTGGCGGAGAATTCGCATTTTCTGGAATGCTGCTATCTGCTGCTCTACGGCGAGTTGCCGTCTGCCGCCGATCTGGAGGATTTCGAAAGCCGCGTGACGCGCCACACGATGCTGCACGAGCAGATGCAGTATTTCTTCCGCGGATTCCGCCGGGACAGCCACCCGATGGCTGTCATGACGGGCGTGGTCGGTGCGATGTCGGCCTTCTACCATGATTCGACCGATATCAACGACCCGTGGCAGCGCGAAGTGGCCGCGATCCGCATGATCGCAAAAATGCCCACGATTGCCGCATGGGCCTATAAGTATTCGATCGGCCAGCCGTTCGTCTATCCGAAGAACAGCCTCGATTACGCGGGCAATTTCCTGAACATGTGTTTCTCGGTCCCGGCCGAGGAATATGTCGTCAACCCGATCCTGAGCCGCGCGATGGACCGGATCATGACGCTGCATGCCGATCACGAACAGAATGCCTCGACCTCGACCGTGCGGCTGGCGGGGTCTTCGGGGGCGAACCCGTTTGCCTGTATCGCCGCCGGCATAGCCTGCCTCTGGGGGCCTGCGCATGGGGGTGCCAATCAGGCCTGCCTGGAAATGCTGGGGGAAATCGGGACAGTGGACCGCATTCCCGAATTTATCAAGCGTGCGAAGGACAAGGACGATCCGTTCAAGCTGATGGGCTTTGGCCACCGCGTCTACAAGAATTTCGACCCGCGCGCCAAGGTGATGAAGCAATCCGCCGATGAAGTTCTGGGGCTTCTGGGGATCGAGGATAACGAGACTCTGAAGATTGCAAAGGAACTGGAGCGGATCGCGCTGGAGGATGAGTATTTCATCTCGAAGAAGCTCTATCCGAATGTGGATTTCTATTCCGGCATCATTCTCGAGGCGATGGGCTTCCCGACATCGATGTTCACGCCGATCTTCGCGCTGTCGCGCACGGTCGG
>SLQN01000095.1 GCA_007131465.1 Paracoccaceae bacterium | reverse complement strand
GCATCTTGTTCATTTGCGAACGCACCCAATTCATTCGAGATAATCTCGTTTGAGTTCACGAAGAGCATAACGCTTTCAATCTGCGCAATCGTCAGCCCCGCCCCCTTCGTGAAATCCCCGCTCTCATCCTTGCGCCCCTCACCCAGCAGCGCGCGCACGCCCTCAACGCCCAGCCGGTCCAGCTTGTCGATGGCGCGCAGCACGATCCCGCGCTCTGCCTCGAAACGCGAGGGGTCCGCAGGGTCCAGTATCCCCGCGACTTCCATCACCCCGTTCAGCACCTTGCGGTTATTCACCCGGATCACATAATCCCCGCGCTCGATCCCCACGGCTTCCAGCGCATCCGCCAGCATCGCGCAGATCTCGGCATCCGCCGCGACCGACGCGGCCCCCACGGTATCCGCATCGCATTGATAGAACTGCCGGAACCGCCCCGGACCGGGCTTTTCATTGCGCCAGACCGGCCCCATCGCATAGCGCCGATAGGGCGAGGGCAAATCGTTGCGATACTGCGCCGCCACCCGCGCCAAGGGGGCCGTCAGGTCATAGCGCAGCGCCAGCCAGTCGCCATCTTCCTCCCATGCAAACACGCCTTCATTGGGGCGGTCCACATCGGGCAGGAACTTGCCCAGCGCCTCGACCGTTTCCACAGCCGAGGTTTCCCAAGCATCGAACCCATAGCGATGGTAGACTGCCGCGATCCGGTCCAGCATCGCCTTGCGCGCGCTGACCTCGGCGCCGAAATAGTCGCGAAAGCCCTTTGGCGTTTCCGCCTTTGGCCGCTTCGAGCCCTTGTTACCTGCCATTTTGCGCGCCTTCCCTTGCCACAGAACTCACTGGGGGACAGTCGTGGCCTTAGCCCAAGGGCGGGGGCGGGGCAAGGGCGGGCTCCGGCCCATGCGCGCGCCCTGCAAACCGCATGATATTGCGCCACCTGAACGCCTGACTACCACATCAGGCTTATCCACAGTCAACACACAGGCTTATACAATTTGCCAGAGGCCGCCGAATCCTGTAATCACAACGCTTACAACTGGTAGAAAAACAGGGCAGGGCATGAACGAGATCACGGCGATCCGGTCGCAAGAGGCAGGAACACCCGACAACTTGCCGCATAATATCGAAGCCGAACAACAGCTTCTGGGCGCGATCCTGGTCAATAATGATGTCTATGACCGCATTTCCTCGCTGGTGAAGGCCGATCATTTCTTCGATCCGGTGCATCAGCGCATCTTCGGGATTGCCAGCGCGCGCATCCTCAAGAACGCTCTCGCTTCGCCCGTGACGATGAAAGCCTTCATGGAAGACGATGAAGGGCTGAAGGAGCTTGGCGGGGCGGCCTATCTGGTTGGCATCGCCGCAGCAGCGATTTCGGCCTATGCCGCGCGCGATTACGCGCAGATGATCTATGAACTGGCGGTCCGGCGCGACCTGATCCGGCTGGGGCAGGATATCTCGGCGCGGGCCGCGCAGATGGATGTCGCGTCAGAACCCAAGGAACAGATCGTCGAGGCCGAACAGCGGCTGTATCAACTGGCCGAACAGGGCGTGGCCGAACGCGGGTTCCAGAGCTTTCTGAAGGCTGTCACGGATGCCGTGAACATGGCCAATGCCGCCTATCAGCGCGATGGCGGGCTGGCGGGCGTGTCCACCGGGCTGATCGATATCGACAAGAAACTGGGGGGGCTGCACCCGTCGGACCTGATCATCCTTGCCGGGCGGCCGTCGATGGGCAAGACCTCGCTGGCCACCAATATCGCCTTCAACATCGCCAAGGCCCACAAGATCGGGCTGCGCCCCGACGGGACGGAAGGTTCGGTCGATGGCGGTGTGGTCGGCTTCTACAGTCTGGAGATGAGCGCCGAGCAACTGGCCGCGCGCATCCTGTCGGAAGCCGCCGAAGTGCCCAGCGAACAGATCCGGCGCGGCGACATGACCGAGACCGAATTTCGCCGCTTCGTGGAAGCCGCCAAGGCGCTGGAAGCCTGTCCGCTGTATATCGACGACACCCCTGCCCTGCCGATCAGTCAGGTGGCCGCGCGGGCGCGCCGCTTGAAGCGCACGCATGGGCTGGATGTGCTGATCGTGGATTATCTGCAGCTTCTGCGCGGGTCCAGCAAGGAAAACCGGGTGCAGGAAGTCTCGGAAATCACGCAGGGGCTGAAGGCCATCGCCAAGGAACTGCACATCCCTGTCATCGCGCTGTCACAGCTTTCTCGGCAGGTCGAGAGCCGCGAGGACAAGCGCCCCCAGTTGTCGGATCTGCGCGAATCCGGGTCCATCGAACAGGATGCCGATGTGGTGATGTTCGTCTACCGCGATGAATATTACCGCGAGCGCGAGAAGCCGTCGGACCATGACCTTGATGCGATGGCGAAATGGCAGGCGATCATGGAAACCGTGCATGGCAAGGCCGAGGTGATCATCGGCAAGCAGCGCCACGGCCCGATCGGCACGGTGGAGCTGAGCTTCGAGGGCCGCTTCACGCGTTTCGGCAATCTGGTCAAGCCCTGGCAGCAGGGTGTCGATCCGGGGTTCTGAGCCGATGATCCGTGGCGTCAATCACATCACGCTGGTTGTCGCCGATCTGGAGCGTGCGCTTGGCTTCTATCAGGGCAAGCTGGGCCTCACCTTGCGCGCCCTGGGGCCGAACAGCGCCTATCTTGAAGGGGGCAACCTGTGGCTGTGTCTGGAACTGGGCCAGCCCGACAGGCGCGCGGATGACAGCCATATCGCCCTGTCTTGCAGCGCGAAGGATTACGCCACACTCTGCGCCCGGCTGGAAGATGCGCCGCAGTGGAAATCCAACCGCTCGGAAGGGGCGTCGCGCTATGTGTGCGACCCGGATGGGCACAAGCTGGAACTGCATCTGGGGACGCTGCAAAGTCGCCTTGCGCATTACCGCGCCAATCCGGATGCCGGGATGACCGTCCTGTGAAAGCATGCAAGCCCCGTCAGAACGCCCTGCGCGCGCGCAGGGCCGCGCCGATCGTGCCGTCATCAAGGTAATCCAGCTCGCCCCCCATCGGGACACCCTGCGCCAGGGCCGTGACCTGCACCTCCAGCCCGCCCAGCGCATCGGCGATGTAATGTGCGGTGGTCTGGCCATCGACAGTGGCGGCAAGGGCCAGGATCACCTCGCGCGTGCCATCGTTGCGCACCCGTGCGACCAGTTCGGGGATGCGCAGGTCCTCTGGCCCGACTGCATCCAGCGCCGAAAGCGTGCCGCCCAGCACATGATAGCGCCCCGTGAACACGGCGCCGCGCTCCATCGCCCAGAGGTCAGCCACATCCTCGACCACGCAGATCTCGCCCGTCGCGCGTTTCGGATCGGCGCAGATTTCGCACACTGGCAGGGTCGAGATATTGCCGCAGGCCGCGCAGGTCTGGGCCGATTGCGCCACACGGTCAAGTGCCGCAAGCAGCGGACGCAGG
>SLQN01000098.1 GCA_007131465.1 Paracoccaceae bacterium | reverse complement strand
GGCGACATCCCGCATGACCCAAGACAGCCCCCTCGACCCGCTCGCCTTCGCCCCCGAGACAGGCGCGGCCGTCGATCTGCATCTGGTCGATGCAGAGAATAGTGACGGCTGGACAGACATGCAGCCGCCCCGCGTGCGCGCCTGGCTTGACGCGCTGGGCTTTGCCGCCCGTCCCGGAGAACTGGCGCTGGCACCCGATGCCGATGGCGCGCTGATGCTCGCGGCTGTCGGGCGCGGAACGGCGCGCGACCGGCTGCGCCAGCGCTTCTGCCTTGGAGGCGCGCGCACCCGGCTGCCTGCCCGCATCTACCGCCTGCACCACCAGCTTGACGCCCCCGCGCTGGAGGAAGAGGCGCTGGGCTGGGCATTGGCGGGCTACAGTTTCCGGCAGTTCCGCGCGGGCGATGCCCCAAAGCAGGCCCGCCTGATCGCACCTGCAGGGCTGGACGCCGCGCGCATCATCGACATTGCCACAGGTGAATGCCTGACCCGCGACCTGATCAACACGCCGGCCTCGCATATGGGGCCAGAGGAGCTGGAGGCCGCCTTCATGGGGCTGGCCAGCCGGCACGGGGCGACACCTTCGGTCATCTATGGGGATGACCTGCTGTTTCACAACCTGCCGCTGATTCACGCCGTCGGCCGTGCCTCGGATCGCAGCCCGCGCCTGCTGGACATGCGCTGGGGCGAGAGTGGCCCGCGCGTGACACTGGTCGGCAAGGGCGTGTGTTTCGACACTGGCGGGCTGAACCTGAAGCCCGGCGCGTCGATGGGGCTGATGAAGAAGGATATGGGCGGGGCTGCCACGGTGCTGGGGCTGGCGCATATGATCATGGCGCAGCGCTGGCCGGTGCAGTTGCGCGTGCTGGTGCCTGCGGTGGAGAATGCGGTGGCGGGCAATGCGATGCGCCCCGGCGATATCGTGATCGCGCGCAATGGGCAGAGTGTCGAGATCAACAATACCGATGCCGAAGGGCGGCTGGTGCTGGCCGATGCGCTGGCGCTGGCGGATGAGGAAAGCCCCGATGCGCTGATCTGCATGGCCACGCTGACAGGGGCGGCGCGGGTGGCGCTTGGCCCGGATATCGCGCCGTTCTTCACGGATGACGAAGGCGTGGCCCGCGACCTGATGAACGGCGCGGCCCGCATGCGTGACCCGCTGTGGCAACTGCCCTTCCATCCAGCGTATGAGGAAATGATCGAGCCGGGCATCGCCGATCTGGACAATGCGCCCGCTGGCGGCATGGCGGGCGCAATCACGGCGGCGCTGTTCCTGCGCCGCTTCGTCACGGCCAGCCCGCGTTTCGTTCATTTCGACATCTATGGCCACCAGCCCAAAGCCGCCCCGGCCCGGCCCAAGGGCGGGGCTGCGCAGGGCGCGCGGGCGCTGTTCGCGGCCCTTCCGGGCGTGCTGAACCTGTGAGCGACCCGCGCCTGACCCCCTTCAGCGGGCGCGTCGCCCATGCCCGGTTGCAGGGCCGGATCGACGCGCCAGCGTTCAGCGAAGGTCAGATGATGCGTCTGCGCGCGCCGCTGGCCGATCTGCTGCGCCGCACGGGTGGCCCGCGCGACCGGCAGGTCCTGAAGGGCGCGCGGCTTTGTGTGATCGATACGGAAGGCGACATGGCCTATGTGCAGGCGCAAGCGGATGGCTATTGCGGCTGGATCAGCCATGCAGCCCTCGGGGCCGACCACCCCGTCACGCATCGGGTGCGCGCCCCGGCCACACATCTCTACACCGAGCCTGACCTCAAAAGCCCCGCGCGCGCCGCGCTCTCGCTCAATGCGCAGGTGCAGGTCACGGGGGCAGAGGGGCGGTTCCTGCGCTGCCCCGATGGCTGGCTGCCCGCGCAACATCTGGCGCCGCTGGACCAGCCCGAGACGGACCCTGTGGCCGTGGCCGAAACCCTGCTGGGCACGCCCTATCTCTGGGGCGGAAATTCGCATGCGGGGCTGGATTGCTCTGCGCTGGTGCAGCTTGCGTGTCACGCCTGCGCCAAGGCCTGCCCGGGCGACAGTGATCTGCAGGAACGCGCATTCGGACCCGCCCTGCCGCAGGGCACGGCCCCACAGCGCGGCGATCTGATCTTCTGGCGCGGCCATGTCGCCTGGCTCAGCGCGCCGGAGACGATCCTGCATGCCAATGCGCATAGCATGTCCGTGGCTTACGAATCGCTGGTGGATGCCATTGCCCGCATCGCTCCCGAAAGCCCGGTTACGGCCCATATCCGGCTGGAATAATGGGCGCTGCGCTCCGTCGCATCCTTTTCTCGCGACAGGCATGAATGCCCGACACCGCGCAAACGCCCCCTTGCGGTCCGCAAGGCCCGCGACGCGCCCGAGTGGCCCTTCAGGGCCGCACCGGGCGCGTCCCCCCCCCCGCGCGGTCAAGACCCATCGCGACCTCACCCCTTGCGCGGCTTCGCGCGCAGCGTGGGGTCAGCCTCCGTTGGGTTTTCGGGCCAGGGATGGCGGGGGTACTGCCCGCGCATGTCACGGCGCACATCCGCGTAGGACGTGGCCCAGAAGCCCGGCAGGTCCATTGTCACCTGCACGGGCCTGCGCGCGGGCGACAGCAGCACGATGCGCAAGGGCAGCCGCGCAGGCCCCACCACCGGATGCGTGGCCACGCCGAACAACTCCTGCAAGCGCAGGGCGATCTCGGGCGCATCGCCCGAATAATCTATCGCCACCCTGTTCCCCAGCGGGGTCACGAAATGCGCCGGGGCCAGCGCATCAAGCCGCTGCATCTGCTCCCAGTCCAGCCGCGCGCGCAGCCCCGGCATCAGGTCAAGCCCGCGCAGATCGTCTGCCGTGCGCACCCCCTCCAGCCAGGGCGCAAGCCAGTCCTCCAGCCCGTTCAGAAGCGTATCCTCGCGCAGATCGGGCAGGTCCATGCCTTGCCGACGCAGCAATTCCACCCGCGCGATGAAGCGCCGCGCGGGCTCCGACAGCGGCAGGCCCAACTGGCGCAAGCCCTCACAAGCCGCAGTGACCAGCGCGCCCGGGTCCGGATCGCGCCAGATGCGGTCCTGCAACACCAGCGCGCCCAGACATTCCTGTTCGCGCGCCGCAATCCGGCGGTCCCGGCGCGACCATTCACACCGCTGCCGCCAGACGATCTGATTGCCGAACAGCGCGCGCAACTCTGCCTCGGATATCTGGATCGCCTGCCGGATGCGCGCCTCGCGCGGGTCGCCGTCGCTGTCGCTCACCACGATCAGCCGCGCTTGCGCCAGCGGGTCGGCCTCGGGCAGGACCGCCCCTTTCCCACCCGACAGCACATAGCGCGGCGCATCCCCCTTGCGGCGCATCCCGATGCGGTCGGGATAGGCGCGTGCGGCAAGGCTGGCCGGGCCATGCTCCGCGCCCCCCCGTGGCGCGACCCGCTCCAGCCGCTTTTGTTCTGCGCGCACCCGCTCCAGCACAGCAGGCTGCACCG
>SLQN01000224.1 GCA_007131465.1 Paracoccaceae bacterium | reverse complement strand
GGTCTATGCGGCCATCGACAGGCGCGACATCGCGCAGTTCAATTCCCAGTTGCTTCAGCCGGAGCCATGGGTAAAGATTGTTCGGATGCTCGAGATCAGACACGATCACGAGATTATCGCCCGGCTCCCACGGCATCGCCCATGCGATTGAATTCATCCCGTCAGACACGTTGCTTACCATGGCGATCTCTGATGCGTCTGCATTGATCAGTCTGGCAAAACGTTCCCGGGCTTCGCCCACGACGATCTCGTGGTCCGATTTGAGTCCGCTCGCCCCCTGCATAGCAGAGGTATAGGCATTGAGCGCGTCCGCCGTACTATCGGCCATGATCCCCCTGTCGCACACTGAAAGGTAGATGCTTTCCAAGGCTGCGGGGAACTGCTTTCGTACATTCTCGATAGTTGTGAAATTTTTATCTGTCATGGTTAACCTCAATTTTCCCACGCCGCTTTTTCAGCGCGGGCCTACGCCCGGTATACCGACGGTATTCCATTGATGGCAAGCTGTCAAGATCGTCCAGAGCCACGCAGGATTCGATTATTTTCCGCATGACTTCAACGTTGATATCGCGCGCATCAGGCTCATCAAAACTGGCCCGAAATCCTCGTACGGCGTGCCCTGAACGGACGCGACAGGCACCAATCTGGCGGTTTGGGCAGCACTCCAGAGCTTTCTGCAAATGGTTGGTTGCCTTCGGATTGCGGTGGGCGTGGGTGGCGAAGTCTTTAGTTGTCGAGACACTTTTGCGGGTATTGGCACCTCTTGCCGCCCACACTTTCTTGCGCGCCGAAGCGATCACCGGTCGGTCAATATTGCGATCATGAGATATCTGGTCGCCCTTATCGCATTTCGGGTGGCAACACCCCGTCAGTCATGCCGGTTGCCGCAAGCCAAGCCTGCATGATCTCGGTGCCGGTCGCTGCCCAAACCCCTTCGTGTGACAGAATATGTTCTAGACAGCGGTCCAACCCGCCAATGCGATGTGCCTGACCGATGATGAATGGGTGAAGGCTGATGCACAGGACGCGCCCTGATATCTCGCCTTCCTCCAGCAACACCTCGAGAGCGTCTTTTACCATGCGCTCCCATTCGGGAACTGACTGCTTGTGCCTCCAGAAAAAGGCGCTGTCGTTGATCTCGAAAGAATAGGGCAATGAAACCAGGGGTTTGCCGTCGACATTCATCATGTAGGGTTGGTCGTCATTGACCCAGTCGGCGACATATTCGCAGCCGTTCTCCAGCAGATAATCCAGCGTGTTCCAGGTTTCCTGCAGGCCCGGCCCCAACCAACCAACGGGACGCATTCCGCTCGTGCGTTCGATCGTATCAAACGTGGTCTTGATCATGGCTCGCTCTTCTTCGGGTGGAATCTCGTTGACGCGGTGGGTATTCGTGCGCCCGTGGCCCATGAACTCCCACCCAAGCTTTCCAGCGGCATGGACAATGCTCGGCATATGTTCGCAGATATCGCTGTTCAGCGCGACAGTCGCACGTATCCCATGTTTTTCGAGCACGCGCATCACGCGCCAGACGCCGACGCGGTTGCCGAAGTCGCGTTGCGCCCATTCGCGCACCATCGGAGTCTTTTCACTACCCACGGGACGGTTCTGATTGTCACCGGGCAACGCAGTGTCGAGATGAAAAACTTCGATGTTGGGCACGACCCATAGCGCCACTTTTGCACCATTGGGCCATTTCAGCGGCGGACGTTCGTCAATGCCGCTGAAATCAAAAGGTCCGTACTTGCTGGGTTTCAAAACTATCTCCTTGTTCTGGCGGTTAAAGAGGGGCGCCGCTTAGGCGCCGCCGACAGGCTTCTGCGAAGGCGATGTCCGCGACGGCTATCCCCTGAACGATGGCTAAGATGCGGTCATTCGGACCCGAACGGCCCGCCGCTTTGCCTGCAGCGACCTCGCCAATAGTTGCCGATAGCCGATTGTACGCGGCCTCGGGGCTTGTCTCTTTTTTCGATATCCAGTGCGAAAGTGAACCAAGCGTTTTCGCAAAGCCGAATTCATCGACGTAGAACCGGTCCGCGCGCTCCAGAAGGCTGTGGGGCAGTTCATGATGCTCGCCCATACCGATGATTGTTGTTCCGGGGGCGAAGCAATCAGCCGAGACGACAGGCTCACGCGCCGATGAGATCGCAATGATGATATCGGCTCCATCTACCGCCTGATCGACACAGGTGCAGGCCTTGACTGCGGAGTGGGCAACGCTCGTGGCCAGTTTCTCCGCACTGGCTGCACTGCGCGCGGCCAAGCGCAGCTTTCCTTCCGGAAAAACCTCCGTGAAACCCCTTGCCAGCACACCGCCGATTCGTCCGGCGCCAATGAGTGCCACAACAGGGTCGTCGCGGTGACACAGCAGCCGCGCCGTGTAGAGCCCGCTTGCTGCAGTGCGCAGTTGGTGCAAATAGGTCTGCGCGATCAGACCCAAGGGTTCAGCAGTAACCGGATCAATCAGGTAACAGTAGTGGCGCTCGATCTCGTCGCCGACATCGCCAGCTATGCGAAAACCACAGACCCCGAACGAGGGAACATCTGCGCCCTTGACCTTGAATCGTGTGGGGCCGGTGGTGTCGGCGGCGAGGAACATTGCCGCGGGTTCTGAGACCCGGATGCCGTTGTCGCCGGCATCCTCGAAGACGCGGCGCACGATTTCAATACCGTCAGCCATAGTCAAGAGCCGCTCGGTCGTGGCCTCGTCGATGACGCTGAAGCCAATCATGACGCGGCCTCGACAGCAACTGCGCAGGTAAGGATCTTGACGGCCTCGCAGAAATCACTGATCTCCATGTGCTCGTCTGGATTATGGCTGCCATTAGGATTCCGCACGAAAACCATTGCGCTGTCGACACCGGCATTGGCGAAATCACCCGCATCGTGGCCACCGCCGCTGGCCATCTCGATCATGGACACACCGCATTTGTTGGCACAGTCGATCAGTTGCGCCCGCAGCCGCGGTGCCATCTCGGCCGGGCGTGTATATGAAACCTTGCCAAGCTCGATCGGTACTTGCCGTCTTGCCCCGATCCTTTCAGCATTTTCGGCCAGAAAACGTCCCATGTGCTCCAGCATCGATTGCTCGACGCTGCGGACATCGAAACACATCGAAACGAGGCCGGGCACTTTATTGTGGCTGTGCTGATCGGCATCCGTGTAAAACTTACCGACCGTCAACACCATGTCATGCCCCTTGGCCAGCAACCGTTCCCATTCGGCCTCTGCCGCCGCTACAACCTCGACTGCGGCCAACACGGCATCGTTGCGCAGATCGCGCGGCAACGCACCCGAATGCGCATAGACGCCAGTGCTTTTTACGTCTCGCGCGCGCATGTTGCCACGTATTCCCGAAACGATGCCGACCGGAATGCCCTCATGCACCAGCACCGGCCCCTGTTCGATGTGAAGTTCGAAAAATGCCTTGATGCTTTCGGGCTTCCATGTCGGT
>SLQN01000131.1 GCA_007131465.1 Paracoccaceae bacterium | reverse complement strand
TCGCGCAGTTTCGGAACCGGGCTGCGCCGCGCCTTCGATGGCGTGATCTTCGACGGGATGCGCTTGCAGGACGCGCTGCGCGGCGTCGCGCAGAACATGGTGTCCTCGGTCTACAACACCGCCATGCGCCCGGTGCAGAACGCCTTTGGCGCGGCATTGGCGCAAGGGGTTGCGGGCGCGATGGGCGCGGTCATGCCCTTTGCGGCGGGCGGGGCGTTCAGCGCGGGCCGGGTGATGCCTTTCGCCCAAGGCGGCGTCATTTCGCAGGCCACCGCCTTTCCGATGCGCGGCGGCACGACCGGGCTGATGGGCGAGGCGGGGCCAGAGGCGATACTACCGCTCTCGCGCGGCGCGGACGGGCGCCTGGGTGTGCGCGCGGCGGGCGGGGCGGCGGGGCCGGTGCAGGTGACCTTCAACATCTCGACCCCCGATGTCGCAGGCTTCCAACGCTCGCAAACCCAGATCGCGGCGCAGATGTCGCGCCTGCTGGCCACGGGCCAGCGCAACCGCTGAAAAGGACCGACACATGGCATTTCACGAAATCCGCTTTCCCCCGGCGCTGAGTTTCGGCGCGCTGGGCGGGCCGGAACGACGCACCGAGATTGTCGAACTCGCCAACGGGCATGAGGAACGCAACACCCCCTGGGCGGCGTCGCGGCGGCGCTATGATGCCGGAACCGGGCTGCGCGCGCTGGATGATCTGGAAGTGCTGATCGCGTTTTTCGAGGCGCGGCAAGGCATGTTGCACGGGTTTCGCTGGAAGGACTGGGGCGATTACCGGTCCGCGCCTGCGTCGCGCGCCATTACGGCGTTTGATCAGCTTTTGGGCGCAGGCGATGGCGAAACGCGCGAATTTGCGCTGCGCAAGACCTATGCCTCGGGCGCGCAAAGCCATCTGCGCCCGATCCTGAAACCCGTCGCGGGCAGCGTGCTGGCCGCTGTCGGGCGCGATGCGTTGACGCTGGGGGATGACTATACGGTGGACACCGCCACCGGGCTTGTAACGTTTTCCCGCCCCCCCGATGCCGGGGCCGAAATTCGCGCGGGTTTCGAATTCGACGTGCCGGTGCGCTTCGACACCGATCTGGTGCAGGTCTCGGTCGCTTCTTTCAGCGCCGGCGAAGTGCCCCGCGTCCCGGTGCTGGAGGTGCGGCTGTGAGCCTGGCTGAGCATCTGGCCCTTGGGGCCACGACAATCGCCCGCGCCTGGGCGCTGACGCGCGCCGATGGCGCGGTGCTGGGCTTTACCGACCATGACCGCGACCTGAGTTTCGAGGGCATCACGTTCCGCGCCGATGCGGGGCTGAGCGCGCGGGCGCTGGAACAGGTGACAGGGCTGGCGGTGGACAACTCTGAGGCCGTGGGGGCCCTGCGCGATGCCGGGCTGACCGAGGCCGATATCATGGCCGGGCGCTATGATGGCGCGCGCCTGCGCATCTGGCAGGTGAACTGGGCCGATCCGGGGCAGCGCGAGTTGCTGTTTCGCGGCAGCCTGGGCGAGATCACGCGCGCGGGCGGGGCATTCCGGGCGGAATTGCGCGGGTTGAGCGAGGCGCTGAATACGCAAGGGGGCCGCGTCTATCACGCGGCCTGCGGCGCGGTGCTGGGTGACGGGGCGTGCCGGGTCGATCTGGACGCGCCGGGGTTCAGTGCCGAGGTGGCGGTTGTCGGCGTGGAAGATGGCCAGCGGGTGCGCTTTGCGCCGATAGACACGGTCGCGCCGGGCTGGTTCGCGCAGGGCCGCGCGGTGGTGCAGTCGGGCGCGGCGCAGGGGCTGATCGGCCATATCCGCGAGGACCGCGCGGAGGCAGGCGCGCGGGTCATTTCGCTGTGGGAGGGGCTGCGCGCCCCGGTTGTGCCCGGCGATCTGGTGCGGCTGGAGGCGGGCTGCGACAAGCAGGCCGTGACCTGCCGCGAGAAATTCGCCAATCTGCTGAATTTCAGGGGCTTTCCGCATATTCCCGGCGATGACTGGATGACCGCCTATCCGCGCGCGGGCCAGCCCAATGACGGCGGCAAGCGGGTGCGATGAGCGCGGATGTCGTGACCCTGGCGCGGGGCTGGCTGGGCACGCCCTATCACCACCGCGCTTGCACGCGCGGGGCAGGGGCCGACTGTCTGGGGCTGATCCGGGGCGTCTGGGTCGGGCTTTACGGGGCGGAACCGCAGGCGCTGCCGCATTATGCCCCCGCTTGGGCCGAAGCGGGCGGGGCAGACCTGCTGGCGCAGGCTTTGGCGCGGCATCTGGACCCCCAGACAAACGCGGCGGACGGGCAGGTGTTGCTGTTTCGCCTGCAACCGCGCGCACGGCCCAAGCATCTGGGCATCCAGACGCAAGGAGGCCGTGCCTTCATCCATGCCTGCCCGGGCGCAGGCGTAGTGGAAGCGCCGCTCTCGACCCCCTGGGCGCGGCGCATCGCGGCGCGTTTCGCCTTTCCGAATATATGACTGAATTGGAGTGATCTATGGCAACCCTGGTGCTTTCAGCCGTTGGCGCGGCAGTCGGGTCGGGCTTTGGCGGGGCGGTGTTCGGCCTGTCGGGCCTGGTGATCGGGCGCGCGGTGGGCGCGACGCTGGGCCGGATGATCGACCAGCGCGTGCTGGGCGGTGGGTCGCAGGTGGTGGAACATGGTCGCCTTGACCGGCTGCGCCTGACTGGCGCTGTCGAGGGCGCGCCCGTGCCGCGTGTCTGGGGCCGGATGCGGCTGGGCGGGCAGGTGATCTGGGCGTCAGACTTCCGCGAGACGGTGTCAACCTCCGGGGGCGGCGGCAAGATCGTGCGCCGCCCGACTGTGCGCAGCTACAGCTATTCGATTTCTCTCGCCGTGGCGCTGTGCGAAGGGCCGATCCTTGGCGTGGGCCGGATCTGGGCCGACGGGCAGGAAATCGCGCCTGCCGATCTGAACCTGCGGGTCTATACCGGCACGGAGGACCAGTTGCCCGACCCGCTGTTGCAGGCGGTGCAGGGCGCGGAGCATGTCCCCGCCTATCGGGGCATCGCCTATGTCGTGATCGAGGATCTGGAACTTGGCGAATACGGCAACCGCGTCCCGCAACTGAGCTTCGAGGTGATCCGCGCCGTCGCGGGCGATGGCCCGCAATCCATGGCCGATCATGTGCAGGGGGTGGCGCTGATGCCGGGGTCGGGGGATTTCGTGCTCTCGCCCGATCCGATCTATGCGCAGGATGCGGGCGGGGCGGGACTGCTGGCCCCGGATGAGGTGCCGATGAACCTCAATTCCGCCACGGGTTTGACCGATCTGGAGGCGTCGCTGGACGCGCTGGGGCGCGAATTGCCGAATTGCCGGTCCGGGCTTCTGATCGTGTCGTGGTTCGGGTCCGACCTGCGCGCGGGCGCGTGCATGATCGAGCCCAAGGTGGAATATGCGGACCGCACCGCCCCCGCGCAACCCTGGTCCGTGGCCGGGCGCGCAGCGATGGACACGCCCGAAGTGGCGCG
>SLQN01000174.1 GCA_007131465.1 Paracoccaceae bacterium | reverse complement strand
GTCTCGGCCTCGGCGTCGGCCCGGATCATTCCGGCCGGTGCTGCTCGGTCGCGCTTGCGACATATTCCCGACGGATGATCCGCGCGTATTGCCCGTCCAGAATCTGCGCGCGCCGCACGAGACCCGATATCTCTGTCACCGTGCGACGGTTCGCAGGCTCTTTTCCTGATGTCACGATCAGGGGCTGAGTTTCTCCGCGCGAAACAACGGCAATGATGCTCCGGCGGGGAACGCCCAACGCGACCAGCTGGCGCATGACAGCATTCGCGCGGCGCTGCCCAAGCTGGCGGTTATACGCCGCACTGCCCACAAGATCGGTATGGCCGTAGATCGTGTAGCGCAATTCGGGGAATTGCTTCATCCAATGCGCCTGCATCCGCAGGATCGCCTGCGCCTCCTGATCCAGTGCTGCGCTGTCGAAGGCAAAATTCACCATCGAGGGGACTTCGGCATGGAACCTGTGCGTCATCACCTCGGCCAAGCTTATCTGACCCGATTGCAGCATGGAATTGTGCATTGTGGGGTTGCCGAAACCGCCTTCGTCAAGCCTAGCACCGGCCTCGCGGTGGAAGGAACTCGTCTCGCTACAGGCGGCAAGACCAAATCCGAGCGCCCCCAGCAGAAAGATACGTCGTTTCAGTGCCATCATCGGATCCTGTCTAAAGCGCCTGAAAGGGCAGGGTCGGTCGCGGCCACATCAATGGGGCCGCATCAATCCAGAACATAGCCATATGAGCCACCGAAATCCTGACGCGCGATCTCGCCGACGGCTCCGGAACCGGGTGCGGCCAGACGGCCGCTCAGGAACAGATCCCGCTCGCTCGGCGGGCGGACGCGGTCGGTCGGCAGCATCAGCGCTTCGCCGCGGGTGGGCGAGACCAGATGCGCGGTAATGACGATCACAAGCTCGGTCTGGTCGCGCTGATACTGCGCACTGCGAAACAACGCCCCAAGCACAGGCAGTTCCGACAGCCACGGCACACTGCGCGAACTGGCGCGGAAATCGTCTTCAAGAAGTCCTGCAATCGCGAAACTCTCGCCATCGCGCAATTCGACTGTTGTCTGCGTCGCCCGGCGGCGGAAGGCTGCGACATTGCCAGCCCCTGGCAAGTTCACGCTGTTAATAGCGTCGATCGAGCTGACCGAGGCATCCAGACGAAGGTTGATGACATTGTCGTCAAGCACGCGCGGAGTGAAACTCAATTCGACACCAAAGGGCCGGTATTCGATACTGACGCTACCATCATTCGCAACCGGAACCGGATATTCGCCCCCGGCAAGGAAGGATGCCTCCTGCCCCGAAAGGGCCGTCAGATTGGGTTCGGCCAATGTCCGTGACAGTCCTTGGGTTTCCAGCGCTTCAAGCAGGACATTCGCTGTCAGACGACCACCACCGACGCGAAAGGCAAGAGTCCCCTCGCGCGGACTGGCGACACCTGGGTTTGCAAAACCTCCGGACTGCGCGTTGAAGTTTGTCCCGCTGGAAATCTGGAGGCTCGTGCCGAGGCTCTTGCCGATCCCGCGCTGCATTTCTGCGAAGCGCACTTTCAGCATCACTTGCTGTGTACCGCCCACACTCATCAGGTTGGACACGCGTTCGGGCGCATAGCGCTGGGCCAGTTCAATTGCTGCATCCAGGCGCGCGGCAGAGGAAACGATGCCCGACAGAACAATCCCGTCATTCGCTGTGCGCACCTCGATCTTCTCGTTGGGCAGGATCTGGCGCAGGCGTTCACGGAATTCGGCGATATCCGGGGTGACCTGAACCTCGATATTGGTCACGAGGCTTCCGTCCACGCCAAGGATCGTCAGAGTCGTGCGCCCGGGCGTCTTGCCAAGCACATATATGGACCGGTCCGACAGGGTCGAGATATCGGCGATGCCGGGATTTGCGATCGACAGTTCTGCGAAGGGGTTGTCGGTTTCGACAACCACGGCCCGGTTCATCGAGACGCGCAAGGTGGACGCGGCACTGCCATTGACCACACGAAACGTCTCGGCATGGGCGACCGGCGCGAAGCCTGTGCCGACCGACACAGCAAACAGCGCCACCGCTGCCAGGGAAAGAATTTTCATTTTGCCTGCCTTCTGAGACTGCTCTTTTTTTGTTGACCCGACGCGACTTCTCGCCAGACCATGAGCCGATTTTCAGTTCTCTTTTCAGAACAATGCCCCAGAAAATTATTTTTTTCAAGAATCTTGTGCTTACGAGGCATTGTTGATGTGATGTCCGCAACAGTCGCGGTTGATCTGTCTATATCTCGCGGCGGCTATTTTTTTCACACATCATATGGATGTTGGAAAAGGGCAAGTTTCGGGTGTGCTGGCGCATCTGCGTCCTTTATCTGTAAGCTGACCCGGCTGTTGCCCGCGATGGATCAGTTCGTGCAGGGGATCTCGATCAGGACCATCTCGTTGCCGCGCCGGGTCCGCACATGGCATTTCTCCTCTTCCACCACGGCCTGGCGCTCAGTGCGCACGATGCCCAGAAGGCGATCCTGCGTCATCTCTATCATGCCCGAGGATTCGCGATCATCCACCCCGACCAGCGCAAGCGATAGGCGCCCGGAACTCTGGGCCTGCGCCAGCGCGGCGGCTTGCTCCGGAGAGGCTTCGACAGTCACGGTGCGCGCGTCGGTCACGGCGGCTGTCCGGTCCATGTCAGCGCTCTGGTTCACGGCGATGATGCGCACCTGCGAATCGATCAGTTGCGTCATCTCGCCATTATTGGTGCTGCGTCCCGTCCAGAAGATATCGACGTGATCCCCCGGCCGCAGGAAACCCGCAACGCCTGACGTCTGGTTGACAGAGATCGTGAAAGCGCGCTTGCCGGCGCTCAGATGCGAGGTGATGCCCGCCGACTTGCCGGGTTCGGTCAGTTTGGTTTTCAGGATCGGCTCCAACGGGTCCATCGCGCGCAGGACCACGCGTTCGCTCACGCCATTCGGGAAAAGCATCTCTTCGCTGGTGAACGCGCCTTGCGGCACGGCATAGGCCGGGAAGGGGGCCAAGCCGACATTCGCCCGCGTCATGGTCTGGCCATAGCGCAGGGCCGTGCCAGCGACGAGGACATTGACCATTTCGACCGTTCTGGCATTCTTGCGGGCCTCGGCCAGTTCGCTTTGCATCTGCGAGATGTATTGATGCGTCTGGTAGACAGCAAATCCTGCCAGCCCGAGGCCACACAGAAGAACAAGAGCGAATATGCTGCGCATGGCGGTTTCCTTTTCAAGCTGAGCCTGTGGCCCAGAAACAATTCTTACCTGTGTGAGCAATATCGGGGCTTCTTGGCAACAAGAGGCTGGGTTTGTGGCGCAATTGTGGCGAAGTGTTTCGCTTGAAGGCAGAAAAGAAAAAGGCCGCAAGTCATACTTGCGGCCCTGAAAATCTAGATTGAAAGCGCTGAGGGGGCTTAGCTGCCGCCTTCGCCAGTGCCGATGGTCATGATACCGGTGTTGCCGTC
>SLQN01000297.1 GCA_007131465.1 Paracoccaceae bacterium | reverse complement strand
CAGCGCGAAGGCGAAAAGAATCAGCGCCGAAGGCACTGTGAAAGCCGCAAAGGCTGCAAGCCCACCCGGCCATCCTGCCCGCTGCAAGCCCAGCGCAAAGCCCACCTGACTGGACGCAGGGCCGGGCAGAAACTGGCACAGCGCCACCAGATCGGCATATTCCGCCTCGCGCAGCCAGCCCCGACGCACCACCAGTTCCGCGCGGAAATATCCCAGATGCGCGATCGGCCCGCCAAAGCTGGTCAGCCCCAGTTTCAGGAAGGCCTTGAAAACCTCCGCAGCCGTGCCGCTGCCCTGCGGCGGTGTCTGGTTCGGCATGACGGCATTCCCCTGATGGTGGCCGCAATAGCCGGGACGCATGACAATCTGACGACAGGCGCGCGGCGCGTCAAGCGGTCCGCCCGTGCCCCATGCCCCATGGACGGCACGGCGGGCTTGCGCTATCAGCAGCCCCGAGGTTTTCACTGCACAAAGGCGTTCCAGATGTCCGGCCACGGCCCAGCTTGTCCGATGACTGCCCATAATTCCGGCCCGATGACAGGCACGGCCCATGTCCCCGGCGACAAGTCGATCTCGCACCGCGCGCTGATCCTTGGTGCGCTTTCGGTCGGCGAAACGCGCATCACGGGGCTGCTGGAAGGGCAGGACGTGCTTGATACCGCGACGGCCATGCGCGCCTTCGGGGCCGATGTGGTCCAGCATGGCCCCGGCACATGGTCGGTGCATGGTGTGGGGGTTGGCGGCTTTGCCGAACCCGCTCAGGTGATTGATTGCGGCAATTCCGGGACGGGCGTGCGGCTGATCATGGGGGCGATGGCCACGACGCCCATCGCGGCCACCTTCACGGGCGATGCCAGCCTGAACAAGCGCCCGATGGGCCGCGTGACCGATCCGCTGGCCCTGTTTGGCGCGGCGGCGGTTGGGCGCAGCGGGGGGCGGCTGCCGCTGACCCTTGTTGGCGCAGGGGAACCCACGCCCGTTCGCTACCGCCTGCCCATGCCTTCGGCGCAGGTGAAATCTGCCGTGCTGCTGGCGGGGCTGAACGCTCCGGGCCAGACCGTCGTGATCGAGGCGGAGGCCACGCGCGACCATACCGAACGGATGCTGCGGGGGTTCGGGGCCGTGGTGCATGTCGAGGATGGCCCCGAAGGCCGGGTCATCACCCTGACAGGCCAGCCCGAACTGACCGGCCAGACTGTTACCGTCCCACGCGACCCGTCCTCGGCCGCTTTCCCGGTCTGTGCTGCGCTGATGGTTCCCGGGTCCGAGGTTTTTGTCCCCGGTGTCAGCCAGAACCCCACCCGCAACGGCATCTTCCTCACGCTTCAGGATATGGGCGCGGACCTCGTGCTGGAAAACCCGCGCGAGGAAGGGGGCGAGCCTGTGGCCGACCTGCGGGTGCGGTTTTCCGCGCTGACAGGCATCGAGGTGCCCCCCGACCGCGCGGCCAGCATGATCGATGAATACCCGATCCTTGCAGCCCTTGCTGCGACTGCGACAGGCACAACCGTCATGCGCGGCATCCGCGAATTGCGCGTCAAGGAATCCGACCGCATCGACGCCATGGCGCGCGGGCTGGAAGCCTGCGGGGTCACTGTGCACGAGACCGAGGACAGCCTTACAGTCGAGGGCCGTGGCGCGGATGGCGTGCCCGGCGGGGCGACGGTCCAGACCCATCTCGACCACCGCATCGCGATGAGCTTCCTGTGCCTTGGTCTGGCCGCGCAACAGCCCGTTACAGTGGATGATTCCGGCCCCATCGCCACATCCTTCCCGATCTTCGAGGCATTGATGACAGGTCTGGGCGCGCGGCTCACGCGCTAGGGTCGCGGTCCTTGCGGGCCAGATAGGCGGCCCACAGATCGGGGCGGCGCGCGCGGGTCAGTGCTTCGGCCTGTTCCTGCCGCCAGCGCGCGACAGCGCCATGATTGCCCGACATCAGAACGGGCGGTATCGCGCACCCGGCCCAGTCGGCAGGCCGGGTGTATTGCGGGTGCTCCAGCAATCCGGCGGCGAAGCTTTCTTCCTCGACCGAGGCGGCATTGCCCAGCACATCGGGCAGCAGCCGCACTGTCGCATCCAGCATCGCCTGCGCGGCCAGTTCGCCCCCGGTCAACACGAAATCCCCCAACGACATTTCCGTGATCTCGAAATGGTCGATCACGCGCTGGTCCACCCCCTCAAAGCGCCCGCAGATCAGGGTGACGCCCTGCCCCCCGGCCCAGTCGCGCGCGATGGCTTGCGTGAAGGGGCGTCCGCGCGGGCTGAGGCAGACGAGCGGCCAGCGGGCCCGGTCCTCAGGCACACCCCGCATCGCCATCTCGATGGCGCGGCCCAGCACATCGGCGCGCAGCACCATGCCCGCGCCCCCCCCGGCAGGGGTATCGTCGACATTGCGATGCTTGCCCAGACCGAAGCCGCGCAGATCGACTGTCTCCAAGCCCCAAAGCCCCTCTGCCAAGGCGTTGCCTGTCAGCGACAGGCCAAGGACACCGGGAAAAGCCTCGGGAAACAGGGTGATGATCCGCGCCTGCCAGGCGCGCGCAGGTGTGCCACGCTTTTCCAGACTGCGCGGGGTCAGCGACGGCGTGATCGCAAGCCGCCCCGCCGCGCGGCGCACGCTCATTCGATCAGGCCTTCGGGCGGGTCGGCAATGATCCGGCGCGCGGCCAGATCGACCGTCGGCACGATCGCCTGCGTGAAGGGCAGCAGGATCGCCCCGCTGCGGCCCGGCACGACCAGTTCCAGCAGGTCCGACGCCCCATGATTCAGCACGGCCTTCACCCGCCCCAGCGGCTGCCCGCCCGTGTCGAAAACTTCCAGCCCCAACAGATCGGCATGGTAGTATTCGTCATCCGGCAGGCCGGGCAACTGGTCACGTTCCGCATAAAGTCGCGTCCCGCGCAATGCATCGGCCTGCTCTTTCGTCAAAACCCCGCTCAGCCTTGCGGCAAATCCCTGCGCCACCTGCGCCCCGAGTGTGATCTTGAACTCCCGCCCATCCTCGGCCTGCAACGGCCCATAGGTGGCAATCGCACGCGGATCGGCGCAGAAGCTTTTCAGCCGCACCTCTCCGCGGACGCCGTAAGCGCCTGCAACAGCACCGACACAGACACGAGAACTGCTCATGCGGGTTTCATCTTGGCCCAAATATCCACGTAGGGGGAGTTGGCCCAGAGGGCCATGAGGGGGGCAGACAGCCCCCCAGCCTGCGCCGGTCACTCGGCAGCGGCTTCCTCGGGCTTGGCGGCCTTGGCGGCCTTCTCGGCGGCGCGTTCCTGCGCCTTCTTGCCGGGGGCCGCCTTCTTCATGTTCGCACGCTCGGCCTTCGGCCGCACGCCCGCCGCTTCCAGAAAGCGCGCGATGCGGTCAGTCGGCTGCGCGCCCTGGTCCAGCCAGTGCTGCACACGGGTCATGTCGATCTTGATGCGGTCTTCGCTGTCCTTGGGCAGAAGCGGGTTGT
>SLQN01000379.1 GCA_007131465.1 Paracoccaceae bacterium | reverse complement strand
GCAACGTCTATGCCTGGCGCGGGGAAACCTTTGGCGGGGTGATCACAGCGGATACTGTCTCGCCGCATCTGCGCAACGCGATTATCGCCACAGAGGACCGGCGGTTTTTCAGCCATCTGGGCGTGTCGCCGCGTGGGGTCGCCGGGGCGATCCGGTCCAACCTGCAATCGGGGCGTGGGGCGTTTTCCGGGGCCGGCGGGTCCACGATCACCCAGCAGGTGGCGAAACTCTTGTGCCTTGGTGTCGCCTTCGATCCCGCGCAATGGGACTCCGAGGCCGCATATGAAGCCGATTGTCGCCGTGGCACGGTCTGGCGCAAGATCCAGGAACTGCCCTATGCCTTCGCGCTCGAAGCCCGGTTCTCCAAGAATGATATCCTGACCATCTATATGAACCGGGCCTTTCTGGGCGCAGGGTCGCGCGGGTTCGAGGCCGCGTCGCAGCGCTATTTCGGGCGTTCTGCGACCGAAGTCGGCCCGTCCGAGGCCGCGATGCTGGCGGGGCTTCTGGTCGCGCCGTCGCTTTATGCGCCAACGCGCAACCTGCAACGCGCGCAGGACCGGGCCAATGTCGTGCTCGGGCTGATGAATCAGCAGGGCCTGCTGACCGAATACCAGTTGGCCGAGGCGCGCGCCTATCCCGCAACCCTGTCGGACAGTGCCCAGGCCCAGCGCGGGGTCAGTTTCGCGGACTGGATCATGCAGTCCGGCCCCTCTTTCCTGACGCGCAACACCACCGAAGACGTGATCATGCGCACGACCTTCGACCCGCGCATCCAGGCCGCCGCGGAAGACGCGGTCAGGACCATCTTCGAGACCCGGGTGCGCGAAGGCTCGGATGCCGAAGTCGCGGTTGTGGTGATGTCCCCGGACGGGGCGGTGCGGGGTATGGTTGGTGGACGCGCGGCGCAGGTGGGCGGGTTCAACCGGGCCACACAGGCGATGCGCCAGACCGGATCTGCCTTCAAGCCTTTCCTTTACGCTGCGGCACTGGAAAACGGGTTCGAGGCGTTCGACATTGTCGAGGACGCGCCCCTGACCATCAGCACCCCCGGATCGGGCGCATGGTCGCCGCGTAATTACGACAACCAGTTCCACGGATTTGTCACCATGACCGAGGCGCTGGCGCGCTCGCTCAATACCCCTGCCGTCCGGATATCCGAGGCGATGGGCCGCGCGCGGGTGCGCGAGGTTGCCAACCAGTTCGGGCTGCACAGCGATCTGGCGGAAGGCCCGGCGCTGGCGCTGGGCGCGTCCGAGGCAAGTCTTCTGGAAATGACCTCTGCTTATGCCGGTATCCTGAACGGTGGCAACGCCGTACGCCCTTACGGAATAGAGGAATTGCGCCTGCTGGAAGATCCCACGCCGCTGTTCGGGTCCAGCAGTGGGGTGGGTGAACAGGTGATCTCGGAACGCTCGGCGCAGATCCTGACATGGATGATGACCCGCGTCCTGAATGAGGGCACGGGCGCGCGGGCAAGGCTGGATGACCGGCAGGCCGCAGGCAAAACCGGCACGACACAGGCCGCACGCGATGCCTGGTTCATCGGCTTTACCGCCGATTACGTGACCGGGGTCTGGATGGGCTATGACGACAACTCGCCGCTGACAGGCGTGACCGGCGGCGGGTTGCCGGCCGATATCTGGCGCGAGACGATGCGCCACGTCCATCAGGGCCTGCCCGCGCGCCCGCTGCCGATGCTGGAGCCGGAGCGCCCGATCCTTGAAGCCCCACGCACCGCGCCGCAGACGTATTCCCAGCCTCTGGCCCAGCAGCCCCAGGCGCCGCGACCAAGCGCACCCTCCGGCAACGCGCTGGAAGACACGATCCGGGGCGTGCTGGGCGCGATCTTCGGCGGCAACTGAGCGGCGCGCGTTGCGGGCATGGCCCTGTGCTGCCCCGGCGCGGGGGATGTCGTCCGAAACAGAGAACGGCATGCTTCAATGGTTTGGATGCAGCGCCCCGACGGCCCTGCGTCGGGATACCGCCTCGGCCCGCAATTCGGTCACGGCCCCGGAAAGCCACGCAGTCTAGCCGCCGAGGATGTCTGCCAGCCTGATCCGCAGGCCATCGATCGCCGCGATATAGCCTGTCAGCGCGGTCTCGGTCGCCGGGACAGCGTCGATGATCGTGGGCGCGAGCAGATACGGTCCGACCACAAGAGCCCCCAGACCAAGCGGCAATGCAAGCCCTTTCAGGAAACTGCGCCGTTTCTCTGCGGCTGTTTCTGGCAGGTCCCATTCCTGAGTGCGCCCGCGTGATCTCCCCAACGGTTCCAGCGTGGTGCTGATGTCATCGATATCGGGAAAATGCGTGGTTTGGGCTTTGATGGTGGGACGTTCGATATCCTGCGGGCCCGGGTCTGATCCGGGCGTTTCCTGGTGTGTCGTACTGGGCCAGGGTTCGGGGTTGGCCAGCCCGAGTTCGGGCTGCGTTTCCAGCCCTTCAGCCTCACGGGCGCGCTGGCGGGATTCGAAATCCGCTTCCTCGCGCAGGATATCCAGCGCCTGTCCGCTGACCGTGCGCGGCGATTGCACAGCGCCTACTGCGTCCGTGTCGCGCGGGGTTCGCACGCCATCGGCGGGCATGAGGTCGGGCGGGGTCGTGTCACGCCCTGGCATAGTCGTGGTCTCGGGTGTGATGTGGGGCGAGGGCACAAGCTCGGGCACCGTCACAGGCTCGGCAGCGGAAGGTAGGGGGTGGTCGGGATGGGCCTGAAACCAGATGAAGTGACAGGCCGAACACTGCACTTCGCGGCCCTCGGTCGGCAGCAAGGCGAGATCGACCTCATATTCGGCGCGACAACTGGGGCAGACTAATCGCATGGACAGGACCTTGTGCAAAACCGCAGGACGAGGCATTGGCGCGGCTCGGTATATGATGTAGCAACTACAGCGACGATCTCCAAGTTTATTAACGGTTTTCGTGATGGGACGCGCGAGTTTGGACACAGGCAGGGCAGGGCGCAGATGATCGTCTTTGAGGACGTGTCGCATGATTATGGCGGCGGGCCACTGTTTCGCGACGTCTCGATTACGCTGGGGGCGGGCAGCTTCCATTTCCTGACAGGTCCGTCCGGCGCGGGCAAGAGCACGCTTTTGAAACTCTGCTATGGAGAGCTGATTCCCAGTGCGGGCCGGGTTTCGGTGATGGGGCAGGACCGGCGCCAGATGACGCGCGACGAGATGGCTGCAACGCGCCAGCGCATTGGCATCGTACATCAGGACTGCCGGTTTCTGGACCACCTTAGCGTGGCGCAGAATGTGGGCCTTCCGCTTACGGCCACCGGGCGGCCCTTGCCGCAAGGTGATCTGACAGACCTTCTGGGCTGGGTCGGGCTGGGGGACCGTGCGGATGCCCTGCCGCCCACACTGTCGGGTGGGGAACGCCAGCGCGCCGCCCTTGCCCGGGCGGTTATCGGCGCACCGACCCTGCTGCTCGCGGATGAGCCGACGGGCAATCTGGACTGGGACATGTCGCAGCGCCTGCTACTGTTGATGATGGAGCTGAACCGCATGGGCACGGCGGTTCTGATCGCGACCCATGACATGAACCTGATCCGGTTTGCGAAATCGCATGTGCAGGCCCGCGTGTTGCGCATTTCCGGGCGCAAGCTGACAGCCGCGGGGGCGGAACTGTGAGCCGGGATGCGCGGGCCATTTCCGATCTGGTAGTGCCGCGCAGCGGGCAAAGCGTCTGGCTGGTCACGCTCAGCGCCGCCGCGATGGCATTTCTTGCTGTCTTTGCTCTGGCGCTGGCGGTCAGCGCGGCCCAACTCGCACGCGGCTGGAGCGCGCAACTGGCGCAGACCGCGACTGTGCGCATCTCGGCCCCGCCAGACGAGATGGAGCGCCAGACCGCGCTGGTGCTGGAGGTGCTGCGCACCACCCCGGGCATTGCCGAGGCGCGCGTCATGGACAGCGCCGAGCAGGCTGCCCTGCTGGAAGCCTGGCTTGGCCCGGACCTGCCGCTGGACGCGCTGCCAATCCCGCGCCTGATCGAGTTGCTGGAAACCGATGCCGGGCCGGACCGGCAGGGCCTGCGCCTGCGCCTGAGCGCGGAAGCGCCGGGCGCTGTGTATGACGACCACACGCGCTGGCGCAGACCGCTGGTGCAGGCGGCGGCACGGCTGCAAGCGCTGGCGATTGTCGCGCTTGGGCTGATCGGAGTGGTGATGACGGTCATCATCACGCTGGCGGCCAGTGCCAGCCTTGCCTCGAACGGACAGGTCATCGCGGTGCTGCGGCTTCTGGGCGCGCGCGACCGGTTCATTGCCCGTGCTTTCGTGCGCCGGATTTCGCGCCGCGCCCTTCTGGGCTCGGCGCTGGGCACTCTGGTTGCGGGCGCGCTGCTCTGGGTCCTGCCCGATCTGGGCAGCACCGTGCAGCCACTGGCAGGCTTTGGCTTGCAGGGCCCAAGCTGGGCCTTGCTGCTGGTCATCCCACCCCTGACAATGGCGCTGGCCTGGACTGCGAGCCTTGCCACCGCCTTCCATGTCCTGCGAGGAGTCACCTGATGCGCGCAGCTTTCCAGTATGTCCGGTCGCTTGTCTTTATCGGGCAGATGTATCTGGCGATGATGGTGCTGGCAGTGGTGTTCCTGCCCTATGCGATCTGGCACCGCGACGGTGCGCTGCGCGCGATGCATACCTATTGCCGCTATGTACGCTGGTCCGCCGGGGTGATCACGGGGTTGCGCTCCGAGGTCCGGGGAGTGGTCCCGGACGGCCCGGTGCTGGTTGCGGCCAAGCATCAGTCGTTCTTCGATATCCTGCTGATCTTCGGCGCACTGCCGCGCCCGCGCTTCATCATGAAGAAGCAGCTTGTCAATGCCCCGTTCCTGGGCTGGTATGCGCTGCGCGTGGGATGCGTGCCTGTGGACAGGGGCAAGGGCGGGCAGGCCATCCGCGATATGACCGCGCGCGTGAAGGCAGGGGCCGAGACCCCCGGTCAGTTGATCATCTACCCGCAAGGCACGCGCGTCGCGCCGGGGGTAGAGAAACCCTATAAGGTGGGCACGGCGGTGCTGTATGGCGAACTGGGGCAGGATTGCGTGCCGGTGGCCACCAATGTCGGCGTGTTCTGGCCCCGCCACAGCCTGCTGCGCAAGCCCGGCCTTGCCGTGATCGAGTTTTTGCCCCCGATCCCGGCCGGGCGGCCCTCGCGCGTCTTCATGGCGGAACTGGAGAAGGTGGTCGAGGCGCGATCCGAAGAGTTGCGGCAGGAGGCCGTCGCGCAGGTTGCGGCCAGAGGCTGAGGGCTGCCCGGCCGGGATCGGGGCGCTGCGGGAAAGGCTTTGCACGCGCGCCGGGCTGTGGCATCAGGGGGGCGAGCTAGCGAACGAGGGCAGCCCATGCGTCTTGGCGTCATCCATATCCTGAACGGCCCCAACCTCAACCTTCTGGGCCAGCGCCAGCCCGAGATATACGGGCGTGCGACGCTGGACGATATCGCCGAGGCCTGCGCCGCTTTGGGGGCGGAATTGGGGTTGCAAACGTTCTGCCGCCAGACCAACCATGAGGGTGCATTGGTCGAGATGATCCATGAAGCACGTGAGGCCGCGCAGGGGATCATCATCAACCCGGCGGCTTACAGCCATACCTCGGTCGCCATTCTGGATGCGCTGCACAGTTTCGACGGCCCGGTGATCGAGGTGCATCTGTCGAACATCCACCGCCGCGAGCCCTTCCGCCACCATTCCCATATCAGCGCCCGCGCCGAAGCGGTGATTGCGGGCTGCGGGCCGCAGGGTTATGAACTGGCCCTGCGGTTCTTGGCCAGTGTGCTTGGACGGGGGGGGGCGTAGTGGAATTTGCTTCTGCACCTCTTTCAGGACGCGCCGGGCGTATCGCGAGAAGCCATCCGGCGCTTTGTGTGAGATCCGCACGCAGCTGTCTGGTGCTGTTGGTCATGGGATCAGAGTTCCAGAGTGTTCCGCAATACGCACACTGTCAAACTTGATCTCTGATAACATCCGATAAATAATATCAACTTGGGTTGGAGGGCGTTATGGTCCCGAGAGCGCCCAACTTCTGATCGCGGTGCGATGCGCCTGAAACACGGTCGCGAAAACTTGCAGCTTCGGACAGCAGGGGTTGACCTTGCGCTGCTTGACTGGTGCAACCCTTGCAACTGCGTCGCAATGCTTGCGGGCAGACATATGATGTGACCGCAGTTGCGATGCCAAACCGCACTGCTGGTGACAGGAGCGAATTCGATATGCCGACAATGGGTCTCCAGAGTGGTTTCGCGCAGGTTGCTCATGTCACTGCGATAATGGCCGGTGCGGTACTGTTTGGCTTTATTGCCCTGTGGCTGAACTTTCCGCTGCCGTGGATGCTGGGCGCACTGGTTTTTTCGGGTACAGTGCGGTTGTCGAATTTCCCTGTCCGGGTTCCTGTGCAGACACGCCAGCTTGGTCAGATCCTTGTGGCCAGTTCCGTCGGGTTGTCCTTTACGCCAGAAGCGCTGCAACTGGTTGGGGCGCTGGCAATTCCGATGGTTTTGGCAGCGGTCCTGACGATCCTGCTCAGCTTTGTTGTCGCGGGCGCGCTGATGAAGCTGACAGGTGTAGGTGCCAGCACGGCCATTCTGGCCACGCTGCCAATGGGCCCAGTCGAAAGCGCGGTTCTGGCCAAAAAGCATGACACGGCGCCCGGCCCGGTGATCTTTGCCCAGACGATGCGCATTGTTCTTCTGGTCGTGCTGATCCCGCCGCTGATCGTCTATCTTGATGCCAGTGTCGCCGATCCGGTGGCTGTGTTGCGCGGTCAGGCATGGACGGGAACGGGGGCTTCGTTGCTGTTTGTATTCGGGCTGACCGGCGCGCTGCTGATGAAACTCATGCGGATGTCCAATCCGTTTTTCCTCGGCGCGCTGGGGGGCGCGGCACTTGCGGCCGTTTTCGACCTGCCGCTGTCCTCCTATCCCTATCTGGTTATCGCGGGGGCGCAGATATTCCTTGGCATCTGGCTGGGATCCGCGATCGATCGCGATCTGGTTCGCAACGCGCGCGGCTTTCTGCCTGCCTCGGTCCTGACATCGGTGCTGATGATCATTCTGTGTGCGATCATGGGCCTTGGGCTGACATGGATGACCGGGCAACCCTGGCAGGTCATTGTGCTGGCCACTGCCCCTGGCAGTGTCACCGAAATGGCCCTGACGGCCAAGATCCTGCAAGAGGGCCTTGCCGTGGTGACGGCGTTTCACATTGTGCGTATCTTTATTATTCTTCCGTTTTCCGGTGTCATCGTGGCGCGGGCCTTGCGCCTGTCGCGATTGCTTTTCAAGACCAAGGCCGACCTGCCATAGCACATGGCGCGCTTGACTTGCGCCCAACCTTTGCCAAAAGACCAGACTGTCATGTCGAAACCGCCTGCCCTGATCCGCGCCTATCTGGCCTTCAGCCGCGTGGCTGCACCGCTATGGGCGCTGGCCCTGCGCTGGCGGGTGCGGCAGGGCAAGGAAGACGCCAGCCGACTGGCGGAAAAATGGGGCCATGCCACCGCGCCCCGGCCTGCAGGCGAACTGGTCTGGCTGCACGGTGTCAGCGTGGGCGAAACTGCTGTGCTGCTGACGCTTCTGGACCGCCTGAGCGCGGCGCGCCCGGGGACGCATTTCCTGATGACCTCGGTCACGCGCGCCGCCGCCGATGCGCTGGCCAACCGGAGGTTGCCGCCGCGCGTTCTGCACCAGTATGCGCCGGTGGATTGCCCGCGTGCCGTGCGGCGGTTTCTGGACCACTGGCGGCCCGATCTTTTCGTGCTGTCAGAAATGGACCTCTGGCCACGCCTGCTTGTGGAAACGCGCGCGCGCGGTGTATCGATGCTGATGCTGAACGCGCATGTCACGGCCCGCAGGTTGCGGCGCAGACAACGCTTTGCACGTGCCAATGGCTGGCTGATGGACCATTTCGACGCCATCCATGTGCAGGATTCGCAGTCGCTTGACCTGTTTCAAGAGATCGGCGCACCGCAGGCGAAACTACGCGTCACAGGGCTTTTGAAAGGCGCATCCAGCCCACCGCCCGACCGACCCGAAGACCGCGCGCGCCTTGCCCCTGGGATCACGTCGCGCCCGCGCTGGCTTGCTGCTTCGACCCGGACAGTCGAGGAACCGCAGCTTTTCGACGCCCAGCGTCAGGCCATGGACCAGCGCCCCGACATGCTGATGATGATCGCGCCGCGCCAGATGGCGCAGGCCGATGCGACCGAGGCAGCCGCACATGCCGTCTTTGCGCGCTCCCGCGTCGCGCGCCGCTCGCGTGGCGAGGCGATCACCTCCGACACCTGCGTCTATATCGCAGATACTCTGGGCGAAATGGGGCTTTGGCTGCGCATGGTTCCGGTGGCGTATACCGGCCAGTCGCTGCCGGTTGCCGGGCCGCGCCTGACTGGCAAGAACCCGTTCGAGGCCGCAGCCCTTGGCGTCATGATCGTGCATGGCCCTGATATTGGCAATTTCCGCGAAGCCTATGCCCGGCTGCATGCCGCCAGAGGCGCGCTGGAAGTGGCGGATGCGACGGCCCTCGCACGCGCGGTGGTGCAGGCGCAGGATCCGGATTGGCGCGCCCCCTATCTGGCCGCCGCCGCCGAAGTGCAGGCCGGCATGATGGCGCCGCTGGACGCGGCGTTCGACACGATCAGCACCGCGCTCGACCGGGCAGGCCCATCGGCCTGAACCTGCCAGTCCCGCCCGCACGCGCCGGAATTGCGGTTTCCCTTTCCGGGCATTCACGGTAAGGACAGTCCGACGCGTGCATTGGCGAAAGGATGAATTTTCATGGAAAGACTTCGCATCTTTATCGGTTGGGATTCGCGCGAGGATATCGCCTATCAGGTCGCGAAACAGTCGCTGGAAAAGCATGCCACGATCCCGGTCGAGGTGATCCCGATCAAACTTCAGGAACTGGTCGATCAGGGGCTTTATACCCGTGAGATCGACCCTCTCGCGTCGACCGAATTCACCTATTCGCGCTTTCTCGTCCCGCATCTGGCGGGCTATGAGGGCTGGGCCATCTTCGTTGATTGCGATTTCCTGTTCTTCGGCGATGTCGCGGAATTGCAGCAGTATATGGATCCGGAACTCGCGGTCCTGTGCGTGCAGCATGACTACCAGCCCAAGGAAGCCACCAAGATGGACGGCGTGCCGCAAACTGCCTATCCGCGCAAGAACTGGTCGTCCTTCATGCTATTGAATTGCGGCCATCCTTCAACGCGCCAGTTGACGCCCGAGGTGGTAAACCGCGAGAGTGGGGCGTATCTGCACCGGCTGCAATGGGCCGCCGATGCCGAGATCGGCGCGCTGCCCACAGGCTGGAACTGGCTGGAAGGCTGGTATGACAAACCCGAGGCAGGCTATCCGCAGGCTGTGCATCACACGCGCGGCGGGCCTTGGTTCAAGGAATGGCAGAACGTGGATTACGCCGCCGAATGGCTGGCCGAGGCTGCAGAATATGAGGCCGCTCAGGCCGCCAGCGCGACCTGAGTGACGATGCAGAATCCGCGGCTTGTCTGGGCCTCGCGGGGCAACCGCTTTTCGCTCCTGCGCAGCGCTGTCGCGCTTCGTCTCACGCCGCGTGATCCCTGTCGCAACCGGCCCATTCGCCGCGTGATCACTGTCGCGCCCAGTCCAGCACCGTATCATGCCGGGTCGCAGTCACCCCGCGCAGCCCGTGCCATATTCCTCGCAGCGCCAACCGCAGGAAAACCCGGCGTCGCCCGCGAAAACGGTGCAACCGCAGCGCCCAGCGCAACAGCACGATCAGGCAGATTGGCCAGAACAGCCGCCCCGCAGCCAGCCGATAGAGGATCAGAGCATTGCGGTGCAGGTAATAGGCTTTCCAGACTGGCCAGTCCGCCTGTTCGGGCGCGTGCCGGTCGGGCACGGGTGTCGTGTCATGTTCGAACCGCAGGCGCGGCAGAAAGACCATCCGGCCGCCCGCGCGCGACAGGCGCAGCGTATAGATCGCGTCATCGCCATAAATGAACAGGTCGGGGTCCGGCAGCCCCGCCAGGTCCAGCGCCCGGCGCGACAGGAACAGCCCGACAAAGGACGCCCCGTCAATCGGGACCGGGGCATGCCCAGCATAGGCCTGCGCGCCAAGATGAAACCCCTCGCGCCCGGTCCGCATCGTGCGCAGCAGGGTGGACCACTGCGCGAACGGGTCATGTGTGGGGCGATTCAAATCGCAAATCCCCCCCTGCGGGGTATAGGCCGCCGCTGCGATGGCATCCCACCTGTCGCGATCAGCGCAGTGGAATTCGGCCAGCGCGCCCGGGTAGGGCCGGGCATCGTCATCCATCAACAGCACCCAGTCCGGGTCATGCGCCTTGCGCGCATGTTCCAGCCCCAGCGCGAACCCGCCTGCACCGCCGATGTTGCGCGGCAGATGCAGGATATCCAGCCGCGGCATATCGAGGCTGTCGAGCCAGCGCGCCGTGTCATCGGTGGAGGCGTTGTTGACCACCACGACCCGTTCCAGATGGCAGTCAGGCTCGCTCAGCAGCCGCCGGAGCGTACGGCGAAGATGCGCCACCCGGTCATGCGTCACGACAATGGCGACAAGTCGGGAAGGGCTGTGCAACGCTTGCCCTTCCGGCGCAAGGGCGGGGTAATAGGACTGCGGGGCGGTCTGGATGCTCATCGCTCTGGGCTCATGAAAGGGGCGGGCAAGGCCGGGAACAGCCAGTCCCTGATAGCACTGAACTGGTAAAGAAGCCCTTGACGCGCCTGCGCCCGAAGACCCTTCCGAAAGCGCATCCTGAAAATTGATGCGAAAGGTCCAGATTCCGCCCCGATACCGCCCCTGCGATTGCCCGCTTGCGCCCCATTTCTGCGCACGTGGGATGAAGGGTAGGTGAATGTGGCTCCAGTTGGGTGGTGTGGCATTTTCAGGCAATAGCCTGTTCGACGCTGGTCTCAGCGACAGTGCCATCGTGTCGACCGCACAAGGGAATTTCGCGGTCATGACCAGCGGCCCCTATGGGGGCCTCAGCGTGTATCAGATCACCGGCGGCGGATCCCTTGTGCCGCGGGCCAGCCTGATCTTTCCGCCCGGCGTCGAAATGGCCGTGGGCCACCGGATCAGCCTTGGCACGCATGCCGGTGAAACGCTGGTCTTTTTCGGCGCGACATCCACCCGGCTGGTGGGTGTGGTGCTCCACAATGATGGAACGCTGGGACCAGTGCGCCAGATCCTGTTCTCTGGTCTGGAAGCCGGGCATCTGGCGGGCACCTCCGACGCGCTTGTGCCTCTGGCCGAGTTGACGGATACGCCCACGTCCCTGTTGCCCGCTGATGGCTGGCAACACGGCACAGTCGCCGTGCGCGAGACGCAGATCGGGGGCATCAGCCATGTGCTTGCCCTTGGTAACGCTGACAATACGCTGCACAGCTATGTGCTTCAGCCCACGGGACAGGCGAGCCTCGCGGCCATGATCGGGGCGCGTGAGGGGCTGGGCATTCCCGCGCCCACGGCGCTGGAGACCGTGACGCTGAATGGCAGACATTTCGCGCTTGTCGCGTCCTCCGGGGCATCGACCATCAGCGTGATCGAGATCGGGGCCAATGGGCTGCTTGCTCCGGTTCAGCAGGTCATCGACACTGCGAGCACGCGCTTCGCCAATGTGCAGGACATGGCGATCGCCCGGATGGAGGATCATGTCTTTGCGTTGGCCGTGGGAGCCGACCATGGGGTGACGCTGTTTCGCCTGCTACCGGACGGGCAGCTTGTGCTCCTTGAAGCCTGGGCCAATGGCGCGGGTGGGGCCTTGCAGACCCCGACGACGATTTCGGCCAGCGTGTCTGGCACGACGCTTCATGCCGTGATCGGCGCGCAGAACGCCCCTGGCGTGACGCATTTCACGATCGACCTGTCCGCCATGGGACAGGTCAGCATGGCGCACCCGGCACAGGCGGTCACCCTGACGGGGGGCGCGGGCCATGACGTGCTGATCGCGCGCAGCGACAATGACACCCTGTCGGGCGGCGCGGGCCATGATGTGCTGGTCTCTGGTCCGGGCCGCACGGTCATGACCGGGGGTGCGGGCAGCGATATCTTCGTGATCCGCCCGACCAGCACCGATGTCCTGATCACCGATTTTCGCGCCGGGCTGGACCGGCTGGACCTGACGGCCCTGCCGATGCTGCGCAGCACGGCGCAACTGTCAGTGGCCGCCAACAGCACGGGCGCAGTGGTCACCTACCGCGACACCACGATCACCGTGAAATCGTATAACGGCGCGACGCTGGGCCTGTCGAACCTGTTCCCGGCCGGGTTGCAGGGGCCGGATTCCATCAAGATGGCCCTGGCCAATCTCGGATCGGTCTCGGGCTACGTTCCGCCAGTGCTGCCGCCCCTGCCGGTTCTGCCCCCGGCACCCACCCAGGCGCAGGTCTCGGGCCAGTTCATCGAGATGGAGGTCGTCGGAACCCTGATCGGCAGCGCGGGGGATGACTTCCTGCGCGGCAGCGTGGGCGCGGATGTCATCCGGGGCGGCAGGGGCAACGATACGATCCATGGCGGCTTTGGCCATGACACGATCTTCGGCGGGGCAGGCGATGATCTGATCTATGGCGGGCCCGGCAATGACCGCCTGTGGGGCGAAGACGGCAATGACACGATTTTCGGGGGCAGTGGCAACAACCGCATGGGCGGCGGGCCGGGTGATGACCTGATGGTTGGTGGCCCGGGCAATGATACGATCTATGGGGGCTTGGGCAATGATACGCTCTTCGGTGGGCCGTCGGGCAAGAACCGGCTCTGGGGTATGGATGGCGATGACCTGATCATTGGCGGGCCGGGCGATGACAGGATCGGGGGCGGGCGCGGCAATGACACGATTTATGGAAATGACGGCAACAACACCATTTATGGCGGCATGGGCGATGACCTGATCTATGGCGGGGCGGGCGACGACATCATCTTTGGGATGGATGACAATGACACCATCTTTGGCGGGGCGGGCAATGACTTCATCCATGGCGGGGCCGGGGATGACGTGTTCGAGTTTGTCAGCCCTGCGGCGTCGGCGACGCTGAAATTCGTGCCCGGCACCAGTCACGACCGGGTCGAGGGTTTTGACCTGACGGCGGACCATCTTGTGGAT
>SLQN01000113.1 GCA_007131465.1 Paracoccaceae bacterium | reverse complement strand
TGAGTATGCAATCGGGGTGGCTTTCGCTTGCGGGATGGGAGTGGTTTTGACACCATTGGTCATTCCCTGGCGATATGTCGCCAATCAGTACTTCCTGGAAAAGGGAAGTGCCTGGCGTTAGATAGCCTTTGAACGCGGGTGTCATGCCCGCAAAATGTTGAAGGTGAATGATGGGCTGACAATGGAGCTGGTGAATTGAATCAAACACCGTCAAGTCACGATGTACTGTCGTTCTGGTTCGAGGAACTCGAGCCTGCGCAATGGTGGGAAAAGGATGTCGAACTGGATCGGCAGATTGCCGATCGCTTTGGCAATCTCCACAGGCGTGCCTGTCGTTGCGAATTGTTCGATTGGCGTGACACGGCACGCGGTCGACTGGCCGAGATCATTGTGCTGGACCAGTTCTCACGCAATATTTTCCGCGACCAGGCCCGAGCGTTTGCCGCCGATGCCATGGCTTTGGCCCTGGCCCAGGAGGTGGTTTCGGCCGGGCTTGATCTGACCCTGAGCGTTAGCGAGCGAAGTATTCTCTACCTTCCGTACATGCACTCCGAGTCTTTGATCATTCATGACGAGGCCGTACGGCTCTACCAGGCAGAAGGTCTGGAGTTCAATCTTGAGTTCGAGCACAAACATCGGATTATCATTGAACGCTTTGGCCGCTATCCGCATCGCAACGCTATTCTCGGTCGACAATCGACGCCGGAAGAGATCGCGTTTCTGCAAGAGCCTGATTCATCCTTCTAATGCGACACCAGTCGACCCTATTCGACTCGGGCGGTATGGTAAATTCAGACTGAGGATCTTGACTCACCAGGGAGATCGATTGATGGCACGCAGGGAAAGGGAAAGACACTACTCACTGGCTTCGCGCCTGATCGCGATGGCATCGTTCATGGCGCTGCTGGTTTTCGCAATGATCTGGTGGCTGTCCGGATTCACCCTGTTCGTCGGTGCAGCCACCCTGCTGGCCCTGGGCGGGTTGCTTGGTCCGGTCGCCGTCGATTCCGGCGGGGGTATCATGGAATTCCTGTCCGGACTGATAGAACTGATTGGCGAAGTGATATCCACGATTCTCGATTGCATAGCCTCGATCTTCTCGGGGTTCGGTTAGGGAACCCCAGGCCGCTCTGCGCAGCTGAAGCTGAGACCGTCTGCATGGCCTGGCGCAACAATCCGCGCTAGGCTCTGATCGAAAACGCGCCGATTATGGAAAAGATCTGGCGCATTGCGCAATTCCCCGTCATTGTCCGCCGGGCATTGTTCGACGCCCGCATTGGCGTCTGCCTCCAAAGGCAGGTCACTTTGCCCAAGGCGATCCGGCAAACTCTGGGCGTGAATTCGGGGCGAAAACCGGGCCAATCATTGTTGTCTTATCGATCACGCAACCGATTGCGACGCTGCGGTTGTAGGTGTCGTGAGGGCGGAGCCTGGACATGACGCTGCGTAGAAACTTAAACCGTCGATTGAACCTGGCCGATTGCCGTTCGTAGCAGTTTCGGAGAAACGTAGCGCCGGTGCACCTGATCGATCATCTTCATGTAGAAGCGGCCAAATTCATTGTGACAACTGACGCGGTTGGCCAGACTGATCGACAGTGTGTCGTCAGCACCGATCTCCACGGCGACATTGGTCCGGAAGGCAAGGTGCCTGTCATCGGCGCCCAGCATGACCTGAACTCTCCGGTCGGTTGGTTCGGACTCATGCGCCATGACGGGGTGGCGACCGTTGAAGCGCTCCGAGGAGCTGGAGTTTCCGAGCGAGGAAACCGGGCAGCCCAGCGAAGACCGACGCAACCGCAGCGGCATGACCAATGCATTGCGCAACCGCATCAGCAAGGTGACGCCGGGTGGTGGTTGGCTGACGAAGGCAGACAACAGCCGGTCCATTACCGCGTTTGCCCCCAATCTCGCAAGCCGGGGATCACGCAGGGTGCAAGTGAAGTGGTCTTGATGATCAATGGTGGCTGGATGGAAGTGCCTGCGGACCAGGAAATCCGGAGGAATCTCACTGCTGGCAACGACCGAGGGCGCGCTCGTGTGACGAGACCCGGTCCGGGAAAACCATGGCGAAACAACAGCGCGCAGCCGACCCACCCGGGATCGGGTCGTGGCGCAAAGCACCCGACGCCATGAGGCCGTTGGCCCCTGCAAAGAGAGCATGGTCCGCTGGAGCGCCCCCGATCGCCGCAGTGCAGCATCCGCGGCCTTGCTGGCACTGGGAGGCAGCAGACGTGTCAGTGTGGGAATATCGGCCTTGTCGTGCATGATCTTGCGGGCAAGATCAGGATCTTCGATGCCATATAGCTCGTCGGGATGGCATGACAGCGCAAACAGGACGGGGTGGCGGCTCGCTGTCTTCAGCGGTGCGAACTGGTGCCATACCTCACTTCCGAAGCGCACGGTAAACAGGCAGTCCGGCGGAATATCAACCAGGTGCAAGGATCGAGCGAACGCATCAGGGCTGCTTTCAGCTTGGGATTGCGAGAGGCCAGAAAAGCGCAGTTGAGCGCCATCGCTTCCAGAAAGCGCGGTAAACACCCGCGGCCCGGCATGGGCGTGGAACGGGTGCCCGCCATTCTCCACAACGAAGGAGTAAAGAGAGCTCCGGTCGCCGCTGTCCGCATGTAACCCCCCGAGCTTCAGCGACGGCTCGTCCAGCGCGTCGACGAAGTTCGGATCAGCCGCTTGCCGCCGCGCCGCCTTTCGCACCAGCGCAGTACCCGTACCGATACCCAGCTGAGCAATCAGGTGTACTTGCACTGGCGGTCGGTCGTCGGCAACCGGGATGGATACATTCGGGAAGGCTGATTCCGCCGTAGCAATCATGAAGAGCCCTCCGCGTTATCGCGGCGCTCGCGCTTAAGCGGGCCTGCCACCGGACACAACTCCGAGGCCCAGGAAAACACGGTATTGGCGATCTTCTCGGAGACGAGCTTGAAGTAAACAAACTGACCGCGCTTCTCGCGTTCGATCAATCCAGCATCTTCAAGCACGCGCAGATGATTGGACAAAGCCGGCTTGCTGAATTCAAACCGCGCGGCCAAGTCGCCGGCCGTCAGCTCGCCAGCGTTCAAATAGGCGAGAATCTTGCGGCGCGGCGTAGAAGCCAGTGCTTCGAATACCTTTTCCATATCGGCGACACTTGGATTAAATATTTAAATAATTACTTAATTCATTACCTTCTGTCAAGCCCGCCATGCCCGCCGCGCATCATGCTCGACAGGCGTTGGACGACTTGGCCGCGCTTCAACTCACCCGCTACCGGGTCGAAACCCTCGCGCATTTCGCGATGGCCGAACGAGTCGGTCGGCCGATATCGGACCCCTTCTACTCGTAACGCAGCGCCTCGATGGGGTCCAGTTGCGCGGCCTTGGCGGCTGGCAGTATGCCGAACACGATGCCCACGGCGGCTGAAAAGCCGACCGAGAGGAAGATGGCCCAAAGCGGCACGTGCGCCGGCGGGAAG
>SLQN01000252.1 GCA_007131465.1 Paracoccaceae bacterium | reverse complement strand
CTCCTCCGTCTACCGCTAGCTCTAAGTGTGAGTTGTTGCCTTGATTGTGTACTTTTATTCCTCGAATAGAGTACCTATACACTCCGTCTTCGATTATATCTGATATCTCAACCTCGGTATCAACCGGACACCAGATTGAGTAAGCGGTTTGGAAGTTCATATTGTACCTTTCTATCATCTCTGAAGAGGCTTGCTGAATGTGTCCTAAAAAGGTTGTTTTCGTTACCAGCTCTGAACCTTCGTTACCGTTCGCGTCAGTAGTCCATACTTGTCCCTTGACGGTAAATGTATCTGTAAAGAACCTTTCTATCATAGGGGGTAATATCTGTAAGTTGATAATATTTTGTCTATCATCCTAACATCCTCTAACTGGGCTTCGGTGTACGATACTTGGTAGTTCCCAATCTTTTCTGACTTTATAGCACTGGTAACTTTTAAGTGTTTTTGGATAAGACCAGCAACAAACACGGTAGCAACAAACTCTATCCCGTTTGGTACTGAGTCTGAATACCCCCACTTAGCGTTGACTTTTATGTTTTGTTTTCCTGCGTCAAATCCGTTCTCGTAATACAGAACATTTTTCGGTGTAGTGTTTGTCGGGTAAGTCTTTATATCACTTGTTACATCGGTATCGTTTATCTCCACGGAAGTCAGGGTAGTAAAGTCCCCAACGAGCAGTCTTGTCTTATTGTTGCCGTCAAATACATACTCACCTGCCTCCGCTTCAAACTTTCGGTTCGTGGCTTGGTTGATATAATCCTCTGCTATTGCTATCCAATTATCTATGACTGGAGAAAAGGAAGCGTCTATATCTAGTAGGGTGTAGTATTCTATTTTTTCTTTTGTGGTATAGCTCATTTTTTCTTTATTTTACTGTCAGGCATTTGTCTGTTCCAAATCCTCTCTTTCCAGTCTTTAACTTTATCTTTTATTGTTTTTTTCTTTTTCATATTATTGCTGTGACCCCTTACTCGGACATCTCAGGGTCACTTACGAGTCCGAGTAGGAGCAATTAAGATTCGCTTTTAGCGAGTTTAATAACTGCTGAAGGCAATATGGTGATAGCACCCACTCGGGTAACCCACCTTATAGCCTCTCTGTCAGTAGTGAAGGTGTTAACATCACCGTCGTTAGCTTGGTTGCGAACGACTGCGGAGTTAGACCTGTCAACACTGATACCACTCCTGTAACCAAGAATGGTTGCTTTCTTCAAGTCTCCGAAGAGCATAATGCCGTTATTATCACTCGTTGCAGATGGCATAGCCTCAACAAGCACAAGAGGATATCCTGCGAGTGTTGGGGTTCCACTTACTGCCAACGGATTTTGATAGATGTATCTATTGTCACCGTCGGTCAACTGTCTGATGACAGACAACTGAGTCCTGTGAGCATAGAACTTAGCATTAGCGTGAGCGCCTTGAGGAAGGGTATCAATCATCTCGTAGATTTTCGCTACGGTGAGAGTTCCCGTTACTTCCTGAACAGTGGCGTTCTCAAGGAGTCCGGTGAATCCACCATAGGTGGAAGAACCATCTCCAATGAAGAAAGCCTCATCCTCAGCCTTTGCGAAACCTTCCGCAACTCTGCTAGCGATGAACGAGAACAAGTCAAGCTCTTGGTCTTGCAAAAGTTCTCTCGACATAGCGGCGATAGCGGCAAGTTTCTTCAGTTTCAGTTCGGACTGGGAAAGGTCAACCGATACTGTTGAAATAACAGCACCTTCATCAACCCAACCAACAGTTACGTCTGTAACCAAAGCATTGGCGTCATAGGAATTCTTGGAAAGTTGAGTAGTGAAGAACTCACGTCTTGCTACACCATACTCGGTTTGCAAGTGACGGATTTCAACGGAGAGTTCTCTGTCGACGATATCTTCTCCGGCGTCACCCGTGGTCAATTCTTTCACCTTTGAAAAGTCACTGCTTAGAACAGCAGTAGACAAATCACGGATGTAGGTATTGATTCTGGCACGTTTTTCTTGAACTCCGTCAGCGTGAATACCAGCTTTCTTTTCAAAGAGAGCTTTCTGTTCGGCTTTCCAAGCTTCAACGTCTTTGTCTATCTCTGACTTTGCTTTAGCGATGTTGAGGTCAACTTCGGCTTTAACATAGTCTTTGATAGATTTAACAACGTCTTCCTCGGTTTCCTCAACTTCTTCCTCCACAACTTCTTCTTCTTTAACGTTTTCTTTCTTATCCATAAAAGTTTGTTTGGTTAGTAAAATCAAGTCCCAAGCAGGGAGTCTTCGACCATTTTGCTTTATCTTGACTTAAATGCGTCTCTGAGTGCTTTATATATTTTTCTTTTACGTTCGTTTGGGTTTTGTACTATCATTCCCTCAACTATTAAGGTTAGTGTTTGGAGTTGGTCTGTCCTCATCTTTACGATTCTCTGTTGGATGCTCTCCCCTACTCCCTTGGGGGTCTCTATTTCTTCCGATTCTAGCTCTTTTTCTTCTTCGGGGGGGTCTATCGGTGGGGGAGGGGAGTCTAAAACTGGCTCAACTGTGCCATTTTCTATTTTCTCCTCATCTTCGCTCTCCCCCGCCTCTTTTTCCTCTGGGGGAGTGGTAATTTCCTTCACGATCTTCTCAAAAAGTGCTTCAGGATTAGCCGGAACGGACACAACGGAGATTTCTAATAGCTCTGATTTGATTATATTACCGTCTTTGTCAAATTCTTTTGGTATGAAACCAATTGATGTGGCGTTCAGAAACCCTCCTCCCGCTAAATGGTAAGCTAGTAAGCCCTTGGGGTTCTCTAGGGCGAATACTACATCACCTTGCAGTTTGCCGTCTTTGACCTTAATCTTATCTACCCTTCCGATTATATGCTCTATGGAGGAGTAGTTATGTGAGTCAATAAGTACGGGATTCCCTTTGAAATGCTTTAAATCAAAGTTCTGGTATACCCTCTCCATATGTCTGTCCTCGGTATCGCTTGAGAAAGTAACGTGAAACTTGTTCTCTTCCGATTTTACATACTCGGACTTAGTAGCCATTGAAAGACCTTGATACTCTCCTTTGACCTTGTCCCAAAGTTCTTTGTGGTTAGCTACTTCTAACTCTCCGAATGATTTACTGGTAACTTTATAAAACTTGTTTTTCATAATTATTATTTTTAATTTTAAGCTAGTGTGCATTGACAGTTGATGGAATCTTCCGGACCCCCGTCTCCCGGAAACATCAAACCATTACTAAAGGGTCTTTCTACTTCTCTTTCCTCCCCATCAATACTTAAATGGTCTTCTCTCACGCCACCCATAACTCCCTCAGCCCATACCCATATCTTTAAATCTATACCTGATTGTCTTACTGCGTCTAGGGTTGCTGTTTGGAGTGCGTAGTGGGTTTCGGTTCTGGCTATAACCTCTGCTCTGCCTTTTGAGATGTCTGAGTAAGTTTCTTTGATTCTGCTCACCAGCTCCTTTCTGGTTTCGCCTTGTGATATTGACTCCGCAAACTCCCTTTT
>SLQN01000086.1 GCA_007131465.1 Paracoccaceae bacterium | reverse complement strand
CAAAGCGGCCAAACGCATCGCAGGACTGACTGTAACTGGCAGGGATCACGCAGGTGTGTGCTGTCGCACCCCGCAGGCAGCTATTGCCTGACGGGCGAAAACTTGCTGATACTGGCGCGTGAGATGGGAGAGTGTGCAATGCGTGTGTTTCGGGGGTTTCGGGGGCAGAAAAAGGTCATCAGCGCTGCCGCGCGGGTGCGTGGGTGACAGGGCCGCACATGCGCAGGCGCAATGTGCTGAATCTTCTGCTGGGGGGCAGCGTGCTTGCGGCGATGCCCGCCTGCGCCAATGCGCCCGAGCGTTCGATGCGCCCGGTCGTCAAACCTGCCGCACCCGTCGAAGGCATTGTCGCGCGGGCCGGGCTGGGCGGGGATCTGGCCTTTGCGGTGGTCGACATGCGCTCGGGCAATCTGCTGGAGGGGCAGGGCGGGAACACGCCACTGCCGCCCGCCAGTGTGGCCAAGGCCGTGACCGCGCTTTATGCGCTGGACGCGCTGGGGGCGGGCTATCAGTTCCGCACGAGACTGGTCGCGACCGGGCCTGTCAGCGACGGTGTCCTGCGCGGCGATCTGATCCTGGCGGGCGGCGGTGATCCGACGCTGGAGACCGATCATCTGGCTACAATGGCAGCGGAACTGGCGCGCGCGGGGGTGCGGCAGGTGACCGGCAGGTTTCTGGTCTGGGGCAACGCCTTGCCCTTTGCTGCCGAGATCGCCAATGACCAGTCCGCACAGGCCGGATACAACCCCTCCGTTTCCGGGCTGAACCTGAATTTCAACCGCGTCCATTTCGAATGGCGGCGGGCCGGGTCGGATTACGCGGTCACGATGGATGCGCGCTCGAACCGCCACCGCCCGGCAGTGCAAATGGCCCGGATGGAGGTCGTCAACCGCTCCAGCCCGCTCTATACCTATCGGCGCGGGGCTGCCCGAGATGAGTGGACCGTGGCGCGGGGCGCGCTGGGCAATAGCGGCTCGCGCTGGCTGCCCGTGCGCCACCCCGAGCTTTACGCCGGCGATGTGTTTCGGGTGCTGGCCCAGGGGCAGGGGGTCACCTTGCCTGCGCCGGAACTGACCCGCACCACCCCGGCAGGGCGCGATCTGGTGACGCATCGCTCGCGGCCGCTTCTGGATGTGCTGCGCGACCTCTTGCGTTTCTCGACCAATATCAGCGCCGAAGCCGTGGGCATGACCGCGAGCGTTGCGCGCGGCGGCGGGCTTGCCAGCCTGCCTGCTTCGGCGGCGCAGATGTCGGACTGGGCGCGCGCGCGCTTCGGGATGTCGAGTGCGCGGTTCGTCGATCACTCGGGGCTGGGGGCGGCGTCGCAGGTGTCGATGGTGGATCTTGCCAACATGTTCCGCAGGGCGGGCGAAGACGGTATGCTGCGTGCGATCCTGCGCGAACACCCGTTCCGTGATGCCAGCAATCGCATCGTTGCAGAACCCGGTCTGGATGTGCGTGCGAAAACGGGCACGCTCTATTTCGTCTCGGCGCTGGGGGGGTATCTGGTCACACCGGGTGGGCGCGAGATGGCCTTTGCCATCTGTTCGGCCGATCTGGCGCGGCGCGCGCGTGTGGCAGGCGGGCAGATCGACCGCCCAGAAGGCACCGCCGCCTGGGCACGCGCGGCGCGGATGATGCAACAAGACCTGCTACGGCGCTGGGCGCAGGCGCATTCCTGAGCGGTCTGCGCGTGGCATGAGCGTCGCAAGGGGGGCTGTCTGCCCCCCCTCTTGTGCTGGCGCACAGCTCACCCCCGAGGATATTTGGACCAAGATGAAAACCGGTGATCAGGCTTTCAGGGTCTGGGCCAGAAAGGCTTCGAGCCAGTGAATGTCATAGGCCCCGGTCTGGATATCCGGTTCGGCCAGAAGCGCCCGGAACAGCGGCACGGAACTGTCCACCCCGTCGATGATCAATTCGCCCAGCGCGCGGTTCAGCCGGGCCAGCGCCTCGGGGCGGTCGCGGCCATGCACGATCAGTTTCGCGATCAGGCTGTCGTAATAGGGCGGGATCGTGTAGCCGGAGTAAAGCGCTGAATCCATCCGCACCCCCAACCCGCCGGGCGCGTGATAGGTCTCGACCCGCCCCGGGCAGGGCGTGAAATTGGGCAATTTTTCTGCATTGATGCGCACTTCGATGGCATGGCCGTTCAGAACCAGGTCGTCTTGCGTGAACGACAGCGGTTGCCCGGCTGCAACGCGGATCTGTTCGCGCACCAGATCAACCCCGAATATGGCCTCGGTGACCGGATGTTCGACCTGCAGGCGGGTGTTCATCTCGATGAAGTAGAACTCGCCATCCTCATAGAGGAATTCGATCGTGCCCGCGCCGCGATACCCGATGCTGGCAATCGCCTGCGCGCAGGTCTGGCCGATCCGTGCGCGCGTCGCGGCGTCGATGCTGGGGCCGGGGGCTTCTTCCAGCACTTTCTGGTGACGGCGCTGCAACGAGCAGTCGCGTTCGCCCAGATGCACGGCCCCGCCCTTGCCATCGCCAAAGACCTGAATTTCAATGTGGCGGGGACGCCCGAGGTATTTCTCCAGATAGACCTCATCATTGCCGAAAGCCGCCTTGCTTTCGCTGCGGGCTGTGCGGAACGCGGTTTCCAGATCGGCGGCACTGCGCGCCAGCTTCATCCCGCGCCCGCCACCGCCCGCGGTCGCCTTGATGATCACCGGATAGCCGATATCTTCCGCTGCGCGTCGGGCGGTCTCGAAATCCGCAACCCCGCCGTCCGAGCCGGGCACGCAGGGAACCCCCAGCGCCTTCATGGTTTCCTTGGCCGTGATCTTGTCGCCCATCATCCGGATATGTTCGGCTGACGGACCGATGAAGGTGATCCCGTGATCTTCGACCACCTGCACAAAGGCCGCGTTCTCGGACAGGAAGCCGTATCCGGGATGGATTGCGTCCGCGCCTGAAATCTCGCAGGCGGAAATCAGGGCCGGGATGTGCAGATAGCTTTGGCTTGAGGGCGGCGGACCGATGCAGATGGCCTCATCGGCCATGCGGACATGCATCGCATCGGAATCCGCCGTCGAATGCACAGCGACCGAACCGATGCCCATTTCGCGGCAGGCCCGGATGACCCGCAAAGCGATTTCCCCGCGATTGGCGATCAGGATCTTGTTGAACATCTGCGCCACGCCCTATTCGAGGATCATCAGCGGTGCGCCAAATTCGACCGGGCTGCCATCAGCGACCAGAATGCGCTTCACCGTGCCCGCGCGAGGGGCGGGAATGTGGTTCATGGTCTTCATGGCCTCGATGATCATCAGCGTATCGCCTTCGGCAACCTGCGCGCCGATGCCGACGAAATTGGCAGCTCCGGGTTCGGCAGCCAGATAGACCGTGCCGACCATGGGCGAGGTGATCGCGCCGGGATGCTGGGCCGGGTCTGCAGGCAGTTCGGTTCTGGACGCGGCGCTGGCCGGGGCGGCGGCCATCGGGGCCGTGGCTGGGGCCGGCTGGT
>SLQN01000412.1 GCA_007131465.1 Paracoccaceae bacterium | reverse complement strand
TAGCAGATGCTTTGCGCTTTTTGCCGGGGCAAGGATTGCCCAACCTTCCGAGCAGGTTGGACAACTCAAAACAACAAGTCATTGAAAGGGATGTAAAAAATTAGCATATGGCGATCCCGGGAGGACTCGAACCCCCAACATCCTGATTAGAAGTCAGGTGCTCTATCCGGTTGAGCTACGGGACCGGTTGCTTCGTTTAAGTTCCATGAGCCGAAATATGCAACGCCATTCGTGAAAAAACCCTCGCATGCGAGGGCTTTTCATCAGTCTTTCAGACTGTTTCAGGCAGTAGCATCCTGCACCTTCGATAGATCACGCTTGATTTTCAGAGCGTTGGCCGAAAGTTCGCCATCCTTGGCACGCGCCAGGTAGGCGTCCAGCCCGCCCCGGTGATCGACCGAGCGAAGCGCCGCCGACGACACGCGCAGCTTGAAGCTGCGACCCAATGCTTCGGATTGCAACGACACGTCCTGAAGGTTGGGCAGGAAGCGGCGGCGCGACTTGTTGTTGGCGTGGCTTACGTTATTGCCCGACATCGGGCCTTTTCCGGTCAATTCGCAACGGCGCGACATGGCTCTATCCTCGTCTGTCTGGGGGCAGTCAGCGTCATGCAGATGAAGCTGCCACAAAGCAAATGGGCACTGCATGGCAGCACCTCGAAACTCAAGTGGCGCTGTTAGGGGGTATCGCGCGCGAGGTCAAGCGATTCCGTGACCGGATCGCGTGACATTTCCGGCCAGAGCTGCGTGACAAGGGCGCTCGCGGCCTTGCCCGGTGTGGTCTGGCCTGTTTCGACTTCGGTACACAGGGCCTTGGTCAGTTCGCGGGCCTGCGGGGTTTCCAGCCGCGCCAGCAATGTCTGCCGGACCTCGGCATGAAACCAGTGGCGGGCCTGGGCGGCGCGACGGCCCTGCCAATGACCGGTATCCCGCCGCCAGTCCAGAAGGGTGCGGATTTCAGCCCATACCCTGTCCAGGCCCTCCTGTTCGAGGGCCGAAACGGTCATCGCCTTGGGAAAGCCTTCTGGGTCTTGCGGGCGACGGCGCAGCAGGCGCAGCGCGCCCGCGTAATCGGCACAGGTGCGGTTGGCCGAGGCCTTCAGGTCGCCATCGGCCTTGTTGACGACGATCAGATCGGCCACTTCCATGATCCCGCGCTTGACGCCCTGCAATTCATCGCCCCCCGCAGGCGCGAGCAGCAGAAGGAACACGTCCGAGAGTTCGGCCACCACGGTTTCGGACTGGCCCACACCCACAGTCTCGATCAGCACGATGTCGAAGCCTGCAGCCTCGCACAGCGCGACGGCCTCTCGCGTGCGGCGGGCGACGCCGCCCAGATGCGTCTGGCTGGGGCTGGGCCGGATGAAGGCCCTCGGGTGGCGCGACAATTGTTCCATCCGGGTCTTGTCGCCCAGGATCGACCCGCCTGTACGCGTGCTTGACGGGTCCACGGCCAACACGGCCACGCGCAGCCCCTGGTTCGCCAGCATCAGCCCGAAGCTTTCGATGAAGGTGGATTTGCCAACGCCCGGTGTGCCGGACAGGCCGATGCGAATTGCCTCGCGCCCCGCACCGGCAAGCTGTTCCAGAAGGGCCGCAGCGGCCTCGCGGTGGTCGGGGCGGGTGCTTTCGACCAGCGTTATCGCGCGCGCCAGCGCACGCCGGTTGCCGGACAGCACCTCTTGCGCCAGGGCAGCATTCTCCATGCGGGGCCTCTTTCTATGCCTGCTGCCTGTTTGGCCTGCCTGCCTGGCGAATGTCCAGCCCCCGCAGCGGCCGTCAGAGCGGCAGGGCCGCTGCCTGCTTGAGCTGTTCCATCACGATCTGGCTTTGCACGCGTGCCACTGCCGGGTGGGGCAGCAGCCGGTCATGGATCAGCCGGTTCAGCGCGGCCAGATCGGCACACCAGACGCGCAGCAGGTAATCGGCCTCGCCCGTCAAAGTCCAGGCATTGACGATTTCGGGCAGCGTTTCCAGAAGCCGCTTGAAGCCCTTCGCGCCATCAGGGCTGTGCGTGCCCATCTGGACCTGCACGAAGGCCTGCACCCCCAGCCCGATCCGGGCCGGGTCCAGCCGCGCGCGATAGGCGGTGATGACGCCCTGCGCCTCCAGCCGTTGACGGCGGCGCGCGGCCTGACTGGGCGACAGGTTCACGCGTGCGCCCAGCGCTTCAGAGGTGAGCATTGCATCCCCTTGCAAGGCTGCAAGGATTTCGCGATCTTTCGGGTCTAGCATGCGTATATCTCGCAAATAGAGATTATTGGACGCGATTTTATCGCATATTCCGTCTCGGCTTGTCCATCTTTGCGCAAACGCCGCATGCCGATTGGGATATCCTGTATCCAGACATCAGATTATCGGAGGAACTCATGGGCCCTTTCCCGCATGCCGCCCCGCGCGCGACCATTTCCGAACAGAACCCTGCCGGAACTGACGGGTTTGAATTCGTCGAATTCGCGCATCCCGACCCGGAAGTCCTGCGCGCGCAGTTTCGCGCCATGGGCTATACGCGCACCGCGCGCCATCGCAGGCGCGATATCGAATTATGGCAGCAGGGCGATATCACCTATGTCCTGAACAACGACCCCGACAGCCACGCCGCGCGGTTTGTTGCCGAACATGGCCCCTGCGCGCCCGCGATGGGCTGGCGTGTGGTGGATGCACAGCATGCTTATGCGCATGCCGTTGCCAAGGGCGCAGAGCCCTTCGACGGCCCCGGCAAAACGCTGGATGTGCCTGCGATTGTCGGCATCGGCGGGTCGCTGATCTATTTCATCGAGGAGTATGGCGACGCCCATCCCTACAAGGATTTCGACTGGCTGCACGCGCCCAAGCCTGCCGGGGTCGGGTTTCACTATCTCGACCACCTGACGCATAATGTCTTCAAGGGGAACATGGACACGTGGTTCGATTTTTATGGCCGGTTGTTCAATTTCCGCGAGATCCGGTTTTTCGATATCGAGGGCAAGTTTTCCGGGCTTCTGAGCCGCGCATTGACTTCGCCCTGCCAGCGCATCCGCATCCCGATCAACGAGGATCGGGGCGAGAGCGGGCAGATCGTGGAATACCTCAAGCGCTACAAGGGCGAGGGGATTCAGCATATCGCGGTCGGAACGGATGACATTTATGCCGCCACCGATGCGATTGCTGCCGCGGGTATCCGGTTCATGCCGAAGCCCCCGCAAAGCTATTATGATCTGAGCCATGAGCGGGTCGTGGGCCATGAAGAACCCATCGAGAAGATGGCCAAGCATGGAATCCTGATTGATGGCGAAGGCGTCGTGGACGGGGGCGAGACGAAGATCCTGTTGCAGATATTTTCCAGGACCATGGTCGGGCCGATCTTTTTCGAGTTCATCCAGCGCAAGGGGGATGACGGGTTCGGTGAAGGCAATTTCAAGGCGCTGTTCGAAAGCATCGAGGCCGACCAGATCGCGCGTGGGGTGCTCAAGACCGCGTGATGGCGCGGCGAGGTCGCC
>SLQN01000048.1 GCA_007131465.1 Paracoccaceae bacterium | reverse complement strand
CACCTCGCGCCCGGTCCAGACAAGGTTGCGCCCCAGCCCGGCCAGTTCCGAATCGAAACTCGACACCAGCCCGGCGGTCTGGCCAAGGCGCGATTCAAGCGCGGCGATCTGGGCTTCCAACTCACTCAGCGTGGTCATTCTCGGGGCCTTTCGTTATCGGGATAGCGCGCGGCCAGTTCTTCCAGCCGGGCGCGGGTCAGCGGCGCGGGCTGGCCTTCCAGCCCCGCCATGATCATCAGTTCCATCGGCGTCAGCCGCCAGAACTCGCGCGGGGTCAGGCGTAACTCGCGCAGGCCAAGGCGCATCAGCGCGGGCCAGTCGAAACGCGCGGCACTCATGCGGGCGGGGGGGTGAAGGCATGCGCCAGCAGGCTGGCCGCCGCGCGCGCCGCACCGGGGATGCCGCCTGCGATCTCGGCCTGTGTCAGGTCCGCTGCCTGGCCCTGCCAGCCGCCCCCGCGCAGCCCCGCCACGATCAGCGCCAGCACGTCACGGCTGGAAAACCGGCCCTGTTCGAACCGTTCGACCAGCGCCAGGATCGTATCCTCGCCCATCGCCGATTCCAGTTCCGCCAGCGCGCCAAGGGTCAGGCGCAGCACATGCGCCTGCCCGTCGATCACCAGCCGCACTTCGCCTGCATAAGGGTTGCCCATCAGATCAGTCCGCCACGAAGCTGAGCGCGCCGGCGGAGGCCAGCGAGATCTCGAACGTCGCCTCGCCGTTATGGCTGCCAGCGTAGTCCAGCCCGGTGATCTGGAACGCCCCGCCGACGATGCCGAAATCGGGAATGATGATCTGGAATTGCGGGGTTTCGCCATTGAAGAAGATCGCGCGCGCGCGTTCATCCGTGCCCGCGTCGCGAAACACGCCCGCGCCGGAAATGGACGCCGATTTCACGCCCGCGCCCCCCAGCAATTCGCGCCAGCCGCCCGCGCTGGACAGCGAGGTCACATCCACGCTTTCGGCGTTGAAGCTGACGCGCGTCGCGCGCAGCCCTGCGACAGTTTCAAACTGCCCGTCACCTGTCATATCCACCTTGATCAGCAGATCCTTGCCATTCTGTGCACCCATCGGGCCATCTCCTTGAATGTGAAATCAGTCGTCATCCTCGACCCGCGCGCGAAAGCGCAGGTCGATGCGGCGGGTCTGGTCGCCCTCGATCCGCCGCGCCTCGGCCCGGTCGAACCACAGCCCGACCAGCCGCCCGCGCGCCAGCGTCAGCGCAGGCGCGTCCAGCAATTCGCAGATGCGCGCGGCCACGGCCTTGGCGGCCAGAAAGCCGCTGGCATTGGTCACGACGCTGAGTGTCAGGCGATGTTCGGCGCCGTGCCCGGTCTTGTCGGAGCGGTCAAACGCCTCCTCGGCCCCGATCAGGACATAGGTCGCAGGCGGGGTGGCCGGGGGCACGGCATCGTAAAGCGCGCCCGCGATCAGATCTTGCAACGCGGCATCCGCTTGCAGATGCTGGAACAGCGCCGATTGCAGCGCGGGGGCAAGGGTATAGGTCATGCCGGGGTCTCCTCTTGCGCGGTGCAGATCAGGTAGCGGCCCTGCAAATCGGCCTCGGCCACGGCAAGGATGCGGAAAATGCGCGTGCCTTCGCGGAAGCGCTGGTCGGGGCGGGGGCGGGCATCGCTGCCCACAGGGGCGGCGCGCACAAGGATACGCAGGCGCACCTCGCCTTGCGGCCCGAGGGCTGCAAAGCGTTCACGCCCGCTGCCCGCCCGGATTTCGGCCCAGAGCGTGCCCAGACCCTGCCAAGTGGTCGCAAACCCGCCTGCCCCGTCGGGCAGCGTGACCGGGCTTTCCAGCACCAGCGCGCGGGTCAGGTTGGGCGCGCGGCTCATGCGTCACCGCCCAGGCGGATATCGCGCCAGCGCTCCAGCAGCGCGCGGACGCCAAAGCCCATATCGGCCCCGCCACCCGCTTCGCGCCCCTCGTAATATTGCGCGGCCAGCAGCAGCACCGCCTGGCGCAGATCGGCGGGGATATCGTCCCAGACGACGCCAAAGCCTGCGGTAAAGGCAATCTCGACCGCGCCGCCAGTGGGGATCATGGGCAGCGCAGTGCCTGCCGCTTCCAGCCTTGGGCGCATCCCGTCGGCATCGAGCCGGTAACGGTCGGGCGCAACGGAGGTTGCGACCCCTTGCGCCGAGATCAGGCTCACGCCCTCGACCGACACGACCGGGGCCAGCGGGAAGCGTTGCGCATGGTCCCCCTTCCACCGCCCCAGCCGCAGGACATAACCGCGCCGGAACAAGGCCCGCGACACGCGCCCTTCCACGGACGCAATCGCCGCGCGCAGATATTGCTCCAAAAGCGCGTCCTGCGTGGTGTCATCGGCAAAGCCCGAGGACAGGCGCAGATGGTCGCGCAGGCTGGCAACAGGCAATGCGGCCGCAGGAATGGGGCTGGTTTCGGTCAGATGCATGATGCACCTCCTTGAAGGATATCAGGCGTGGACGAGGGGAAAAGCCGGGTGCTCTGCCGGGCTGGCCCGCACGGGCAGGGGGCGCTGGGGAAAACCGCACAAGGCCCGGACCCGATGACGCAGAGCACCCGTCCGACCCCCCTGCAAACAGGCAAGGGGGCCGGAACCGGATTACATTTCGCCGAATTTCAACAGCTTGATCGCCTTGAAATCCGACACATCGCCGCCCACGCGCTTGGTGGCATAGAACAGCACATGCGGCTTCGCGCTGAACGGGTCGCGCAGAACGCGCATGTCGGGACGCTCGGCAATGGTGTAGCCCGCATTGAAATCGCCAAAGGCAATCGCATAGCTGTCGGTCGCGATATCGGGCATGTCTTCGGCCACCAGCACCGGATAGCCCATCAGCCGCGCCGGTTCGCCTGCCGCCAGCCCGTCCGACCACAGGAAGCGGCCATCGGCATCCTTCATCTTGCGCACGGCGCCTGCGGTCTTGGAATTCATCACGAAGACCGCATTCGCGCGGTAGGTCGCGCCCAGCGCATAGACCAGATCCACAATCGCATCCGACGCATTGGTGCTGGCGAAATCGCCATCCGCGCCGGTCGCGATATAGCCCAGATTGCCCCATTCCCACAGCTCGTCCTCTACCGTGTCATGGGTCAGGAAACCGCGCGGCTTGTCCGCACCATCGCCGTGGATGAAGGCCGCCGCCTCGGCGCGGGCGAATTTCGCGGCGATGCGGCTTGCCAGCCACCCTTCGATATCGAACGCGCTGTCATCCAGCAGGCGCTGGCTGGCCTTGGGCATTGCGGCCAGTTCATGCAGCCGGATCGGGATACGGTCGATCTTGGGCGTGTCGGATTCCGCCACAGCGCCCGTTTCCGACGCCCAGCCGGTCGAGACATCGGAATGATCCACCAGCACATCGAAGGACGTGGATTCAACCGTCACGACAGCCGCAATCGCGCGGATAGAAGCCGTGGCATGCAGCACGCCGCGAATGGCCTGCGCGGTTTCGGGGTCCACCAGATAGCCACCACCGGCGGCAAT
>SLQN01000448.1 GCA_007131465.1 Paracoccaceae bacterium | reverse complement strand
GGTCGATGGCGTCGCTGATCGCCGTTTTCAACGGCTTTTCCATATCGAGCGGCAATCTAGAGCCGGCAATCTGCACGGCTAGGTCAACCAGACTGCCCGAAACGCCGTCAGCACGCGTCAACAGTGCAGCGAGCATCCGCGCATGCTGGCGCTGGACCGCGCGCGGGGATCCGGTCAGCAGCAGCCTGACAGCTTCGCGCGCAGGATCCTGCTGAACGGATGCTCGATCTTCAGATCGCCCAGCCAGTCGTGTTCGAGCGTGCCGTCCCTTGCGATGAAGCGGAGCGTGCCGCAGGCCTTAAAGCGGGCGATCTCACAACTCCCGAGGTCGATATCCGTGGCGAGCAGTTCCCACTCGCGCGATTGCGGCGTGGAGAGCCTGCCCAGATCAATGGCGACCCCCGGGGCATGCAGGCACATCCCAACATCCAGCACGTCCGCTCTCTCACGACCCTCGCCATCAGCGCGATCAACCATCGGCCGATGTGGTCTGAGCGTCAGCCAGATACTGCGCGCCGTCAGTGCCTTGGGTGCAGAGATCGTTTCGACCCGCCCAGAGGTCAGATTGCGCTGCCGGTAGCTGAAGGCCACCTGATGGTCGCGCCGCCCCGCCGAGATCCGGCCCTGGAAGGGTGGTGCATCGATGAAGTCCAGATGTTTCCAGGCATGATCCGGATTGCCCTGCATCTGGGCCCGACCGTCGAATGCCAGGACGGACCCTTCGCGATATCCGAGATGGGTATGTCCGAAAGGCAACTCACCGCATTGATAGGCGGCAGGATTCCCGAAGCGTTTCGTGTCATTGGGCCCCACATAAGGCTCGCAAAGCGCCGTCATGCCATCTGTCGCGCGGGCGCGGCATCCCATCATGTCGATCTCGCAAAGAGTCGCGTCAGATGTCGGGGCAAGATTGCGGCAGTTAAGGCTTTCCTGGAGGCACTGATCATAGATATCTGCCGAGGTTTTCCATCCTGAGCGGCCTTGTCCCGTTGCATCATACCACGTCCTGCAATCGCGGCAGATTGCCCTGCTGGGTCGACATGGCTCGATGCATCGCCGCAGGCTCGCCGACGGTTGGCGCGCAGGGCGCTCACGACCACATTCGGCGACGGTCTGATAGACACATCCCCTGATCGCCTTGCTGTTCTCGTCCAGGCCTGCGCAGCTTGCAAGATACGGGGCGCATCTTTCCGACAGCGCGTCGCTGCACATCCGCCGTTCGCTCCTGTCCACCAGGAACACGGAGTCGCGCGACTGGACATCCCGGCCCGAGGCGACAAGGACATCCGCAGGGTTGCTGCAGCCGGGCGAGTTGATCAGCCCGCGATCGATCTGGCCGTGGATTTCGCGCGCGAGCCTGCCAAAACTCAGCTCGAATTGCGCTTCGCCGACTTCGGGGCGCTCGCTGCGGGCAAACAGGGCCGTCAAGGGAACATATCCAGAGACGGTAGATGCCGCAGCTGATCGCTCCGGAACATAAACGTGCGCCCATATGGATCCGCAAGCAACGGGATAGGCTGACAGACACGTTTCCACGACGGCGCGGTGGCCTCCGATGTCATCAACGAGTCCCTGAACCCAGACCATTTCGTTTGTCTGGAGGCGATTGAGAACCCGCGCGCCGGCCTCAGGCGCGACGCGAATTTCGAGATTGTCGCAGCAACTGTATCTGACGATTTGACTTCCTTGCGGGTCTGCCAGTCCGGTCATCGGTTGGATTTGTTGGTCCAAGCTTGGAAAGCCTGGCACAAAAAGTTCCCCTTCGCGCTCACGCCGCACCGACGGATCCATGAAAAGTCGTTGCGCTTCGGGATCGGGCCTTGGGCTGGTCTGGGCCTGCGCCTGACCGTGAAGCATTGCGAAAACGCAGATCAGCCCAAAGAAACACAAGAGACCCGTAAAATTCATTTTTGAAAGACCGCATTTTTGCATTTCCCCCTCCCACCAAGACATGCATTCCGAAAACAGTTCGAGTGATATGGAGTCTCCTGTCTGCTAACCTGGAGGCCCATCGCAGGGAGTGGCCACCGCGTGACAAATCCAGCGTCCGTTTTGAAACCTCTTGAAACAGCAATAGCCCGCCGGACCTTCGCAGCCCGGCTGCAAATGCCTTATCGAGTAATCCCAGATCGCATAACGCTCGCCCATCTGCGGTGTGCGGCGTATCAGCTGACGCCATCTGATACGCGCGTTCCTACGGGCATTATCCTGAATGAATGCGCGCCCTGGACGCGCACTCACTTCTTGCAGACAGCGCCGGTCGAACTGCACCGGCATGGCTTCCGGCTGCAAGCTTGACCTTGCACGGATCAGGTCCGGGTAAACTGCGGCTGTATGGACGAGTTGCACATCTCGGGACTGATCGTCCTTTGCAAACGCAGACCCAGTGACGGTCAGCGATGCAGCCAACACAATCACAGCCGCGAGCCATTGCAGGGTGTCAGATTGCTTCCGGGGCGCACGCGCGCGCCTTGCTAATATCCGCAATTCCCGGGAGTTTAGATTGACGCGCATTCCAGATACCTCAAGTCGCCGATAAAGGCCAATACGGGCCCTCGGTCGCAGGAAGTAACGAAACAAAGAAAGCAAGAAGATCATTACACGAATTTAAGAAAAAATCAAGCCACAGTTGCAAAGCCTGTAACCGATACCCCTCAAGTGGTCTGCCGCATCATCTAAATGATGCTGACCAGGTCCGAATATGAAGTATCTTTTGCCTCTGAGGCGCTCCGTGCGCAGAGAGAGCACCCTCGTGATCTGCGCCTGACATGGCGCGCGCAAAGGCGAGTTCATGTGCAGCGCTGGGGGTGCATCCCTGCAAGACTGGCCTTGCGCAGGGTTTACAAAAGTTTAGAAAAGTTGACAATCGTTACCTGCGCGCGCCCGACGACCGTCGAAACCTGGCCGAGACACCTTAGGCTCAAGTTCCAAGTGCAACACCCGGAGCCCGTAGGGCGTATGATGTTGCGATGGACAGACGAAGCAAGCATCTCAGCAGCGAGGAACGTGGCGTGATCTTCGCCGAGCATGAGCGGGGCAATAGCTAACAGGGCATCGGTCGGCTTCTTGGGCGTCCCGCCAGCACGATTTGCCGCGAGTTGGCGCGCGTTCGGCACGGGGATGGCTCCTACTGCCCCACGACGGCGCGGCGCGTGTATGATCAGCGCCAGAGCGGAGATACGCGGTCAGCACAGGAACACCAACGTGCCGGGGAAATTAGGAATGGCGAGCTCCACACCGACGGGTCCCAGCCCATGTCCTAGAAAGCTTGTGCTTGTGTGATGGGGATGGTTCGGGTCGCCAGACTGTTCCGAGAGTCGAAACCTAGCCCGGACACATCGGCAATACGCGTCCAGCATGATCACCGGCATGCCACTGTCGAAGCGCGCACGCAGACGCACGCAGCGAGTCGCTGAAGGGCTATCGTCGCGTTTTTGCTACACACACCAGCCCGGCAGGCAGAAGGCCAACCAGTGACTCGCTGCG
>SLQN01000170.1 GCA_007131465.1 Paracoccaceae bacterium | reverse complement strand
CGGCCTCGGAGGTGGCGGTATCGGCATCAATGCCCATCGCCTCGCAGCCTTCATACAGCGCGTCGAAAAAGGCGTTGAATTCATCAAGCATGCGCATCGACAGCGTGGCAGACCCGATCGCGCGGCGCCCCGAAACCGGGCTGCGCGGCGGCAGGAAATCGTCGCCCGTGTCATCGATCAGATAGAACTCCAGCTCTGTCGCCGTAACCGCGCGCAGACCACGTGCAGCAAGCCGGTCCCTGACCCGGGCAAGGGCATGGCGCGGGTCGCCCTCGAACGGGCGGCCATCGGCATGATACATCCACATCGGCAGCATCGCGGCATCCGGCCCGATCCAGGGCATGGGCAGCAGCCCGCGTTCGGTGGGGCGCAGGAAACCATCCGCATCGCCGGTTTCAAACAGCAGCGGGCTGCCAGCGATATCATTGCCCCAGACATCGAGGTTCAGCGCCGAAAGCGGCATTTTCGACTCGCCCTGCATCAGCTTGTCGAATTGCGCCGCCGGGACGCGCTTGGCGCGGGCATGCCCGTTCAGGTCGGCAACAGCCACGCGGATGTTTTTCAGAAGCGCCGGGTCAAGCGACATGGGTCTCACCGGATATATTGCGGGCGGAATCGATAGCGCACCCGCCGTTCCTTTGGCAGGTGGCGGTTCAGATGGCGGCCCATCAGCCCGAACAGCCCGATGATCGCCAGGGTCAGAAGCACGAAATACCCTGCGACGATGGGATAGGCAACAAAGGGGTTGAAGGTCTGATCGACAAAATAGCGCGCATAGTAGAAAGCCTCGCCCACTTGCTGGCGCGCGGGAAAGGCAGACAGGAACACCAGCGTCGTCGAATGGGTCAGGAAAATCGCTTCATTGGTGTAGCTGGGCCATGCCAGCCGCAGCATGGAGGGAAACACCACGCGCCGGAACTTTGTCAGCCCATACATGCCGTAAGCATCCGCCGCTTCCAGATCGCCCTTCGGGATGGACCGCAGAGCCCCGAAGAACAGCTCTGCCGAATAGGCGGTGGTGTTGAGCACCAGTACGATCAGCCCGCCCACCTGCGCTGTGGTCAGCGCCGAAGTGTTGACGGTCAGCGTGACGAAACCAAGCGGAATGTCGATGCCCGAGCGCGGCAGCAGCACGAAAGCGGCGTAGAAGAAGAAAAACTGGATGAACAGGGGCGAGCCGCGAAACACGAAGACAAAGGCGCTGGCCGGCACGCGAAAGAGCGGGTTTTCACTGAATTTCGCAACCGCCACCCCCACCGCCAGAAAGAACCCGATCGCGATGGCCAGCCCGGCGAAATAGACGTTCCAGATCAGACCGCCCGCGATCAGGAACACCTGATCGCACAGCGTGATGTCAAGATTGCGCGGCAACAGGGTTTCGCCATACTCGCGTCCCAGCGGGCGCAGGATATAGCCCTCGAAACTCTGGGCGCAGGTTCTCATGCGGCGGCCTTCCGCATCCGTTCGCCTGCCGCCGTGGCCTGCCCGCGCGACAGACGCGCATTCAGCCGCCCGAACGCATGCTCGGACGCCCATGTCAGGAACAGGTAGAAACACAGCAGCACCAGAAAATACCAGACGCGCCAGTCCGGGTGCGGATAGCTGTAAAGCGAGGTCTTCTGCCCCCCCAACTCGCGCGCCCAGTAAACAGCATCCTGCAAGCCCAGCAGGAACAAAAGCGGCGTCGCCTTGATCAGGATCTGCCAGATATTCGACAGCCCCGGAATGGCATAGACCCACATCTGCGGCATGACCACACGGCGAAACGCCTGCGTGCGCGACATGCCATAGGCCTCGGCGGTCTCAACCTGCGCCTTGGGCACGGCCTGCATCGCCCCATAGAGCGTGTTGGCCGCGAAAGCGCCGAAAACCAGCGAAAACGCCACCACGGCCATCGAGAACGCATAGGCACTGCGCACCCAGGCGGGCGCGTTCACACCGGGAACCTTGGCCTCTCGGCAGACGATGAAATCATTGCCCTGCCGGATCGGCTGGTCCCAGTCGGGGCACTGGATATGGTGAAACACCCATTCGATCCCCTGCCCCAGTGCAATCGGGACAAACAGGAAGAACACGATATCGGGCACACCGCGCACGATGTTCACATAGCCCTTGCCCAGCCATTGCAGCGGCCAGATGCGCGAGCGCAGCGCCATCGCGCCCGCCATCCCCATCGCCAGCGCCAGCGGCGCCGTGATCGCCAGAAGCAGCATCACCATCAGGAAGGACCGATAGAATGCGAAATGGGTCGCGGTTGTCAGATAACACGCGAACCATTGCCATTGCGGCAGTGTGGAAGGATCTGTGCAAAAGCTGAACATGAGGATATGTCTGGGGAAAAATTTTGGGGCGCAGGGCCGGGCAAACGGCCCTGCGCAAAAGCGCAACCTTAGAAGCGGCCCATGCCGTCGTCGAACCATTCGTCGATCAGCGCATTCAGCGAACCGTCGGCCTTCATCTCTTCGACAACCGCCGTGATCGTCTCGCGCAGTTCATTATCGGACTGGCGCACACCCGCGCCCACACCGCCACCAGGGAAGATCTCATCCCCGATGAATTCCAGTTCCCCGTTCGAATCGTTCACATACGGCACAAGGAAGCTCCGGTCGGCCAGAACGGCATCCACTTCGCCATTGCGCACCGCAGAAATGGTTTCATCCGGTGTCGGGAATTCCAGCAGCGTCGCCGTCCCGTCAGCCACAACCCCGGCCTGCACCGTGTTCGACTGCGCCGCGATGACGCCCGAATCGATCACCGAGACGTCCGTCCCCGCCAGTGCCATATAGGCCGAGGCATCCGGCGGCAGGTAGTTGGTCGAGAAGGAAATGACCTGACTACGCGCCTCGGTGATGCTCATGCCGGCCATGATCACATCATAATTGCCCGCCACCAGATTGGGAATGATCGTGTCCCAGTCATTGATGACCCATTCGCAGGTCAGTCCCGCGCGGGCACAGATCTCATTGCCCAGATCGATCTCGTAGCCCACGAGTTCGTTGTTGTCATTGATGAAGTTCCACGGAGGATATGCGCCTTCCGTGCCGATGCGCACCACGTCCTGCGCCATCGCGCCCGATGCCATGACAGCAAGGGCCGCAATCGTAAGGGTCGTTCTTTTCATTGGTCTCTCCCGTGTTGGTTTCTTGGTTGGTCGTCTTACTCCACCAGCGAGTGGCTGAGGAATTGCCGAAGCCGCATGGATTGCGGTGTCTTGAACAGCGACGCAGGCGGGCCTTGCTCCTCGATCAGGCCATCATGCAGGAAAATCACATGGTCCGACACATCGGCCGCCAACCGCATGTCATGCGTGACAATCAGCATGGTGCGCCCTTCCTCGGCCAGCGCCTTGATCACGCGAATGACTTCCTGCTCCAGTTCCGGGTCCAGCGCCGAGGTGGGTTCATCGAACAACAGCGCTTCCGGCTCCATGCACAGCGCGCGCGCAATCGCGGCGCGCTGTTGCTGGCCGCCGGACATCTGCGCGGGGT
>SLQN01000332.1 GCA_007131465.1 Paracoccaceae bacterium | reverse complement strand
GGCCCAGTCGAGCCAGTCCATCAGCGCGGCAATATCGGCGGTTTCCACAGTCGCGCCGCACCAGATGCGCAGCCCGGGGGGCGCGTCCCGATAGGCCCCGATATCAAAGGCCACGCCCTCGGCTTCCAGCCGTTTGGCGACCGCCTTGGCAAAAGCCGCACCGTCGGTAATGGCCGGATCGGTGAATTTCAGGCAGACCGAGGTGGTCGAGGCCGTGGCCGGGTCGTCGGCCAGATTGGCGATCCAGTCATGCGCGGCGCAAAAGCGGCTGATAACGGCGGCATTGGCATCGCACCGCGCGATCAGGGCAGACAGGCCACCGATCTCGCGCGCCCAGTCCAGCGCCAGAAGGTAATCTTCCACAGCCAGCATCGAGGGCGTGTTGATCGTCTCGCCCTTGAAGATGCCTTCGATCAGTTTGCCGCCCTTGGTCATGCGGAAAATCTTGGGCATGGGCCAGGGCGGCGTATAGCTTTCCAGCCGTTCCACTGCGCGAGGCGACAGGATCAGCATGCCATGTGCCGCCTCGCCGCCCATCACTTTCTGCCAGGAGAAGGTTACGACATCCAGCTTGTCCCAGGGCAGATCCATCGCAAAGGCGGCCGAGGTCGCGTCGCAGATGGTCAGCCCGGCGCGATCTGCCGGGATCATGTCGCCATGCGGCATACGCACGCCCGAGGTCGTGCCATTCCAGGTGAAGACGACATCGGTATCATAGTCGATAGCGGCCATATCGATGATCTGGCCATAGTCAGCGGTCCGAACCTCGGCATCGAGTTTCAACTGCTTGACGGCATCTGTCACCCAGCCCGCGCCGAAGCTTTCCCACGCAACCACCGTGGTCTTGCGCGCGCCCAGAAGCGACCACATCGCCATTTCCACGGCCCCGGTATCCGAGGCAGGCACGATGCCGATGCGGTAGTCTTGCGGAACGCCCAGAATTTCCCGCGTGCCATCGATCGCGGCCTGAAGCTTGGCCTTGCCGATAGCGGCACGGTGCGACCGGCCCAAGGGCGCGTCGGACAGTTTTGCGAGGTCGAAAACGGGGGGTTTGGCGCAAGGGCCAGAAGAAAAGCGCGGATTTACCGGGCGCTTGGCCGGTTGAGCAGGTCTGGTCATGGTATCCTTCCAGATAATCGCCCTTCGTTGGGGAAGGGTGTCCCGGCTCCGCATCTACGCCGCAATCGAGACTGGCACAAGACCGAAAATTGCACTAGAGCGCCGCTTGAGCGCGCGATTGCGACGCAGCCACGCCGGACCCTGAACCTGCCGCAAGGACCCCCTTGATGTATGTTGCCACCCTTCTGACCAGCCCTGCGGACCCCGCGCTTGATGCCCCCATGGTCGAGGCGTTGCGCAACGCCTGGGGCGGTGGAGATGCGCACTGGCTCAACCCCGGAATCGCAGCGGAATTTTCTCTGACGCATATGCCGGACAACCTCTGGCAGGTCTGGGAAGACCTGCAGGCGCGGGGCGTCGATCTGGCCGTGCAGCCTGCGCAGGGCCGACGCAAGCGCATCCTGCTGGCCGATATGGACAGCACCATGATCGGGCAGGAATGCATTGACGAACTGGCCGATGAAGCCGGGGTCGGGGCGCATGTCGCGGGGATCACGGCGCGCGCGATGAATGGTGAGCTGGATTTCGAGGCGGCCTTGCGCGAACGCGTGGCGCTGCTGGAGGGGCTGGAAGACAGCGTGATCGGCAAGGTGCTGGCGGGGCGGATCACCTTCACCCCCGGTGGGCGCGAACTTATCGCCACCATGAAGGCCAATGGTGGATATGCAGCGCTGGTGTCCGGCGGTTTCACGGCCTTCACGGGCCATGTTGCGCAGGTGCTTGGCTTTGACGAACACCGTGCGAATACGCTGAACGTCACCGGGGGCCGGCTTTCCGGCACTGTGGCCGAGCCGATTCTGGGGCGCGAGGCCAAGATCAGTGCGCTGCATGACATCACGGCCCGGCTGGGGCTGGCCGCTCAAGACGTCATCGCAGTCGGGGACGGCGCGAATGATCTGGGGATGCTGGGCCTTGCCGGGGCAGGGGTGGCGCTGCATGCGAAACCTGCAGTCGCGGCGCAATGCGACCTGCGTATCAATCATGGCGATCTGACGGCGCTGCTCTATCTGCAAGGCTATGAGGTAGGAGATTTCCACGCGCAGACCTGATGCGCGGCGCTTTTTCGTACGGCGTCATGGTCGGGGCGACGCGACTATGACATGCTGACGCGCAAGTCCCCCGGGGCACAGGAACAGGAGATGACACCATGCCGATCAAGAACCGATTCGCCGAAATGCTGCCCGAAATCATCGCGTGGCGGCACGATTTCCACGCCCATCCGGAACTGCTGTTCGACTGCCACCGCACGGCGGGCATCGTGGCTGACAAGCTACGCGCCTTCGGGTGTGACGAAGTGGTCGAGGGGATCGGGCGCACGGGCGTCGTCGGTGTGATCCGGGGCAAGAGCACAGCCTCTGGCCGGGTTGTCGGGCTACGCGCCGATATGGATGCGCTGCCAATCCACGAGGCGACCGGGGTGGAGCATGCCTCGAGAGAAGCAGGCAAGATGCATGCCTGCGGCCATGACGGGCATACCGCGATGTTGCTGGGGGCAGCGAAATACCTGGCCGAGACCCGCAATTTCGATGGCACGGTGATTGTCATCTTCCAGCCCGCCGAAGAAGGCGGCGGTGGCGGGGACGAGATGTGCCGCGACGGCATGATGGCGCGCTTCGGCATTCAGGAAGTTTACGGCATGCATAACTGGCCGGGCAATCCGCCGGGGGAATTCGCCATCCGGCCGGGTGCGTTCTTCGCTGCGACCGACCAGTTCGAAATCGCGGTCGAAGGCAAGGGCGGCCACGCCGCCAAGCCGCATTACTGCGTGGATACGACAGTGGTTGCGGCGCAGCTTGTTCTGGGCATGCAGACCATTGTCAGCCGCAATGCCGACCCGACGCAGGAAATGGTTGTCTCCGTCACGTCCTTTGTCACCGAATCGCAGGCCTTCAACGTCATTCCGCAGCATGTTGCGCTGCGCGGGACCGTGCGCACCCTCAGCCCCGAGATGCGCGATCTGGCCGAGACGCGGATCAAGGCGCTGGCCGAACATACTGCCGCGGCGCATGGGGCAAGCGCGCGGGTGAATTACATGCGTGGCTATCCGGTCATGGTGAATTCCGAGACCGAGACAGAACATGCAATGGCTGCCGCGCGCGCAGTGTCGGGCCAGTGTGCAACGGCCCCGCTGGTTATGGGGGGCGAGGATTTCGCCTATATGCTGCAGGAACGTCCCGGCGCCTATATCCTTGTCGGCAACGGGGACACGGCGGATGTCCATAACCCCGCCTATGACTTCAATGACACAATCATTCCTGCCGGTTGCAGCTTCTGGGTAGAGCTGGCGCAACAACGCCTGTCGGCTGCCTGATCACGGAGGGCACGGGGCCGCCATGCTGTCAAATAATCAAAAAAAACCCCGGCGCAAGCCG
>SLQN01000308.1 GCA_007131465.1 Paracoccaceae bacterium | reverse complement strand
GCCCGACGGTCGCCCCCGGAACGGCCTTCCGCCCAACACGAGCCCCGTGCCTGTGGACCAGCCAAACCCGGATACGTTTCCAGACCCAGCGCCAGATCTGCTTCCAGACCCAGCGCCAGATCCGCTTCCAGACCCGCCCCAGGATCCCCTTCCTCCGCAACCCGATGAGGTATCACCGCCCGTTCATGGCTAGTCATTTCCAGCAGTTCTGCTCCCGTGCATGGGCGGGGGCTTCTGACCATGTCGCAAAAGCTGGCAGCTTTCACAAGCTTCTGGGGCAATGCGTGATCTTGCTGGCGTTCACGTCTGTCCTTGCCTCCGCGCCCGCACATGGGCAGACAGCCCCCGCGGGCGACGACACCGTTGCCGCCGGTTCGTCCAGCGAGATCGCAGTTGCACCTGGTGCGCGCGATACGCAGATTGCCGAGCGCCTTCGACGCATTCTGACTGCGAGCGAATGGTTCTCGCCTCTTGTAGTCTCCGTGAAAGAGGGGATCGTGTTTCTCGACGGGCAGACCGAGACGGATGAGCGGCGAGACTGGGCACAGCAACTGGCATTGCGCACACAGGACGTTGTGGCCGTGGTGAACCGGATCGAGGTTGAGCGCGTGATCAGTTGGGACCTGACCCCGACATGGCGCGAGTTGGAGCGATTGGTCGAACGCGTGCAATGGTTTGTGCCGCTGACGGTCGTTTCTCTGGTGATCCTGCTGATCTTCTGGCTGGTGTCGCGCGGCGTGGCCAGGCTGGCGCGATCCACGCTGACGCAACGCCTGTCATCCCCGTTGCTGGTGGATATTGCGGCGCGTGTGCTGGCCTTGCCTGTCATTCTCATCGGCATCTACCTTGTCCTGCAACTTGCAGGCCTGACCCGTCTTGCTGTCACCGTTCTGGGCGGCACCGGACTTGTCGGGATCGTGCTGGGGCTCGCCTTCCGCGATATCGCAGAGAATTCGCTGGCCAGTATCCTGTTGAGCATGCGAAACCCGTTTCGGAGCGGCGACTGGATCCAGATTGGCGAGCATCAGGGCATCGTGCAGAACCTGAACATGCGCACCACGATCCTGATGACGCTGGATGGCAACCACGTCCAGATTCCGAATTCTCTGGTCTATAAAAGCGTCATTTCCAACTACTCGACCAACCCCGGTCGGCGGGCGGAATTCCTTGTCGGTATAGGCTATGCCCATTCGATCGTGACGGCGCAGGAACTGATCATCCAGACCCTGAACGCCCACCCTGCCATTCTGCGCGATCCCGAACCAGTTGCAATTGTTGATGAACTGGGTCCGGCCACAGTGAATATCAGGGTGCAGTTCTGGCTGGACGGAAAAACCCATTCGATTTTCCGGGTGCGGTCCTCCGTGATGCGGCAGGTCAAGCGTGTGCTGGAGGAAGCAGGGGTCTCGACGCCCGCGCCTGTGCATGAAATGATCTTCCCCGAAGGTGTGGCAATACATCCGATCCCGGTTGATACTGACGCCAGACCACAAACACCGCGCGCCCTTACCGGCACCGAAGACGCTGATGCGGCGACCATTTCAAGCGGAGAGGGTAATCTTGAGGCCGAGGGAACCGAGTTGCAGCGCCATGCTGATGCGTCTGACCTCCCGGAAGCCAAAGACAATCTGCTCATGCCGGACAGCGGCACACCGACCGCTCGACAAGGGCGTGACAGAGCTACCGGCTGACGCATCCGCGAATAACGTATTCCCAGGCGTCTCGCAGTTTCGATTTCGAAGGAACAACCTTCAGTCAATACCACACTACCAAAACTTTGTGTGGTATTGACTGATCGAGGCTGTCATACCACACAAAATATATTAAGTGTGGTGCGTCATGGGTCAAGGACAGGTTCAATATCATACCCTCACCGGGCAATCCGCCTGGCAGGACCTGTTGCGGCTCTTGAAGGAGGAAGCCGTCTCAGACCTGCGCGGCAAGCCGACGCTTCGTGTGCAGGGCGGTCGCGGCTATTGGTATGACCGGTATCGTCAGGGCGACAAGATCGTCGAACGCTACATCGGCGATGACAATGAGGATCTGCGCGCACGACTGGAGCGTCACCAGATCCTGCGTGTCCAGGCGAAGGACCGGCGCCGCGAGACAGCGCGTCTGGTGCGGTTGTTGCGCAGCGAAGGGTATCTGACGCCAGACCTTGCAACCGGCCAGATCCTCATGGCGATGTCCCGAGCCGGCGTATTCCGGCTTGGCGGCACTGTCGTCGGCACGCAAGCCTTCCGGCACTATGAGGGTGTGCTGGGGATGCGCATCAGTGCCGACGCTGCCGCACAGACCGATGACATCGACATTGCCAGCTTCGAGCGCTTGTCGCTCGCCCTGGGTGATCAGGTTGATCCAGCGCTGGCGGATGTTTTCGCCAGTATGAGGTTCGAGCCTCTGCCCGCGGTCGAGCGCTCCAGGGTCTGGCGCTGGCGACAGACGCAGAGACAGACCCTTGTCGAGTTCCTGACGCCGTCATTCGCGGCCGACGAGGGCTTGCGGGAGTTGCCCGCCCTGGGCGTGAGTGCGCAATCACTGCATTTCCTGAACTATCTGATCGCAGATCCTGTGACCGTCCCGCTGCTCTACCGCGACGGTGCGCTGATCCAGATCCCGCGCCCCGAACGCTATGCGGTCCACAAGCTGATCGTCTCGGAACGCCGCAGACACGGGGAGGCAGCCCTGAAAGCCCGCAAGGACCGGGCGCAAGCGGCGTTCCTGATCGCTGTGCTGGCGCAGGAAGACCCTTATGCGTTAAGCGACGCCTGGCTGGAGGCGCGTGACAAGGGGGCGGCGTGGCGCGCAGCCCTGGACGGTGCACTGGCGAAGATGCCGGAGACGGAGAGGCTGATCTCTACCTTGGAGTGATTGGAGTTTCATTTGACGCAGTTCTGCGACTGCTTGCAGCTGCCATCCAAGCACGGTGAGTGCCGCACGGTGGAGGGTCCCGGCAAAAAATACAGCCGATGAATGCTCAGAAGCTGTGACAGCGATCTTTGGAAGGCATCTTGGCGAACGTGTCTAGGATGATTGATCCGTCTCCATGCTCCGAAAGACTGCTACGAAGCACGCAGATGATGAATTACAAATCTTTGAACTTATTGATTTTTCTTGATTGGTCGGAGTGAGAGGATTCGAACCTCCGACCCCCTGCTCCCGAAGCAGGTGCGCTACCAGGCTGCGCTACACTCCGACCGTGCCGCCGCTATAGAACCGCGACCGGGCTTTTGCAAGAGGGCCGCGCAGGGCTTTCCAAACCTGTCGAATATGCCTATGCACGGCCCACAAACGCCCAATCAGGCAAAGTGCATGCAACTGATAACAACAACCGACGCGCTCGCACAGTTCTGCGATCTGGCCCGTGCCGCCCCCTATGTCACGATCGACACCGAATTTCTGCGCGAACGCACCTATTATGCGAAGCTGTGCCTGTTGCAGATGGCGCTGCCAGGGCCGGACGGGCCGGAAACCGGGCCTGCGGTGCTGGTG
>SLQN01000396.1 GCA_007131465.1 Paracoccaceae bacterium | reverse complement strand
GGCGCGGTCGAAGTCATAGAACCAGCCCTTGTCGCGCACCGGGCCGATGGTAACCTTCACATCGGGCCAGATCTCCTGCACCGCACGCGCCATGATATGCGCCAGATCGTGGCGGATCAGTTCCAGCGCCTGCGCATCGTCCTGCATCGTGTGGATGGCGATGGCAGCATCGTTCAGGATCGGCCACTGCAGGTCATGATGCGCGCCGTTCACGCTCGCGGATATGGCTTTCTTGGCGAGCGATGGGGAAATGCTGGCGGCGACATCGGCAGGGGTGACGCCTGCGTCATAGCTGCGCATGTTGCCATCGGGAAATGTCAGGGAAATCTGGGCCATCGGCCGTGCTCCTCGTCGTTTCGGCGCCCACGGAACGCCCGGTTGCGGGTCATGTCGCGCGAGGGTAGACCTGTCCATGCAAGGAAAGTCAAGACGCGCAGCACAGGCCTGTGCGGGCTTTTTCTGTCGGAAAGGATGCAGGAATGTCGCACCCCCGAACTGCCGTTGGTATCGCCTATGAGATGCTGTCGCGCGACGATGACGGCCGCATGTGCCGTGATATCTCAGAGGAAGCCTGCAACGCCCAGCCGGGGAATTTTCTGCGCCATGCCCTTGCACTGGGGCTGAGCAAGGCCGCCGACGGCCTGGCCGACCCCAAGCTGGTGCTGTCCTGGGTCATGACATATCTGGGCGCACCGGCGGCGATGATCGGGCTGCTGGTTCCGATCCGCGAAGCAGGCGCACTGTTACCGCAACTGTTCATCGCGGCGCGCATTCGCGCCATGGCGCAGCGCAAACGGGCCTGGGCGCTGGCAGCCTTCGGGCAGAGCTTCGGCGCAGCGATCATGTTTGCTGCTGCGCTGTTGTCTGATGGCGCGGTCGCAGGCGCGCTGATCCTTGGCGGGCTTGCAGTGCTGGCAGTGTCGCGCGCAGTGGCATCCGTGGCCTACAAGGATGTGCTGGGCAAGACCATCGCCAAGGGCCAGCGCGGCACGGTCACCGGGCTTGCGGGCACATGGTCTGCGGGCGTCGTGATTGCCTTCGCGCTGGCCTTGATCGTGTTTTCGGACAACCGCGCCGTGATCGTGCTGGCCGCCCTGGCCCTTGCCGCACTGGCTTGGGGGATGGCGGGGGCCCTCTTCGCGGGGCTGGCCGAGGATCGCGGCGCGCAGGCGGGCGGCGCGAATGGCTGGGCGGCCGCACGCGAGATGATGCGCTATCTGCGCAACGACTCGCAGCTTGTCCGGTTCATCATTGCACGCGGCCTGCTGACCTCGACCGCGCTCGCGCCGCCCTATCTGGTGGTGCTGGCCTCGGGCGAGGGCGGCGCGGCGCTGGAGGGTCTGGGCGCGCTGGTCTTGGCGGCGGCGCTCGCGGGTCTCATGTCAAGCTATGTCTGGGGGCGGCTGGCGGATCACTCGTCCCGCAAGGTCCTGATCTTGACCGGGGTGCTGGGGTCGGGGTCGATGGGGCTGACGCTGACCTTCGCGGCACTGGGCCTTGCCGCGACACTCTGGGCGATGCCCTTGGCGCTGTTCGGGCTGATGATCGCGCATCAAGGTGTGCGGCTGGGCCGAACCACTTATCTGGTGGATATGGTTGGCCCTGATCTGCGTGCCGTCTATACCGCAATCTCGAATACCGTGATCGGGGTGATCCTGCTGGCCAGCGGCGTGTTCGGGGCCTTGGCCGCGCTGGCAGGAGCAGGCACAACGCTGGCCCTGTTTGCCGTGATGGCGGTCGCAGGCGCGCTGGTCGCATATGGGTTGAAGGAGTTGGGACATGGCTGAGTTTCTTGCCACGCGCACCGGGCGCAGGTTGGCCTATATCAAGACCGGCGGGCGCGGACCGGGTGTCGTGTTTCTGGGCGGGTTCATGTCCGACATGACCGGGACCAAGGCGGTCTATCTTGAGGACTGGGCGCGCGAGCAGGGGCGCGCCTTCCTGCGCTTCGACTATTCGGGGCATGGAGAAAGCTCCGGGAAATTCGCCGATGGGTGCATCGGCGACTGGGCCGAGGACGCGCTGGAGGCCGTGACGCAACTGACAGAGGGTCCGCAAATCCTTGTCGGGTCGTCCATGGGCGGCTGGATCGCGCTGCTGCTGGCGCGGCGCATCCCCGAACGGGTCGCGGGGCTTGTCGGCATCGCGGCTGCGCCCGATTTCACCGAAGACAGCATGTGGCCGGGGCTGAGCGAGGCCCAGCAACACGAGATCACGACCAACGGGCAGACACAGGTGCACAACGCCTATGACGACACGCCCTTCACGCTGACGCGGCGCCTGTTCGAGGACGGGCGCGACCGGCTGGTGCTGCGCGGCCCGCTGGCATTGCCCTTCCCGGTGCGCCTGTTGCAGGGGACGGCGGACGAGGCCGTGGCGACCTCGGTCCCGCTGCGCCTGATGGACCATGCCACCTGCCCGGATATGCTGCTGACGCTGGTCAAGGACGTCGATCATCGCTTCTCGACACCGGACTGCCTGAAGATGATCTCAGCGGCCATAGCCGGGATCAGCGCCACCTAACCCTGCAACAACGCCAGCGCCTGCGCATGGATCAAGGGGTTTGCGGCGGCCAGAACCTGCCCGCTGTCATCGACAGGGCCACCGTGCCAGTTGGTGACGATGCCGCCCGCGGCGCTGATCACCGCTATCGGGGCGGCGATGTCATAGGCGTGCAACCCGGCCTCGATCACCAGATCGACATGACCGGCCGCCAGCAGCGCATAGGCGTAGCAATCCATCCCGTAGCGCGTAAGCCGGACCTTCTGCGCGACGCGGGAAAAGGCGGCGTGCTCGCTCGGGCTGCCGATCTCCGGGAATGTGGTGAACAGGATCGCCGATTGCAGGTCGTCCGACGCGCGGGTGCGTAAGGGCTGACGCCCACAAGGACCCTCAACCCAAGCTTGTCCCAGACCGCCCAGAAAGCGCTCCGAAATGTAGGGCTGGTCGATCACGCCCAGAAACGGACCGTCGGCATCAGCCAGCGCAATTAGCACCCCCCAACAGGGCGTGCCCGCCAAAAACCCGCGTGTTCCGTCGACCGGGTCGATGATCCATGTCAGACCGGACCGGCCGGCATGTTCGCCCATCTCCTCGCCGAGGATGCCGTCGTCGGGACGCATCTTCTGCAGATGGGCGCGCAACACGGATTCGGTGGCCCGGTCTGCTTGCGTGACGGGATCGAATCCATCAACAGATTTGTTTCCGGCTTCCAGTGTGGACTGCCGGAACCACGGCAGCGTTGCCTGCCGGGCCTGATCCGCAAGGTCTTCGATCAATGCAAGCAGGCTTGTGCGCTGGTCCGGGTCAAGATGGCGCTCACGCATGAAAGTCTCCGGCTTGGGGGAATGATCCGTCCCGGATACTGTCTTGAAAGCGAAAGGCAAGCCACCGGACCAAATCGCTATCCGCTGCACGACCTCGAAACTTTCCACCTGCGGGCAGTATTCAGGCCGTCTGGCCGAGTGCCTGCGCAAGATGTAGCAGCCGTTTGCGC
>SLQN01000510.1 GCA_007131465.1 Paracoccaceae bacterium | reverse complement strand
TCGCCACAACCCTGCGCGCCATCCTGGACGGTCACCCGCAAAGCAGCATCGAAGACCTCATGCCGTGGCGCTTCAATCAGACGTCAAGCCTCGCCGCATAGGGTCACGCGGTAGCGCTTACGGCCGGAAAGCACTCTTTCCATGGTTGTATGACCTGCCGCACTGGTGTTGAAATGCCCCTGAAAACGGACAGGGGGCAGAGCCATGGAGGCGCGGGACGGAGATCATCTGGCGGGGGGCGCGCCCCGTCGCCCTGCGTGCAGGGCACGGGAGTTGTGATGGAGGGCGGGAGGGTCGTCTTCCTCGATGCGCCGGCCGTGTCAAGGGACCCGCTGGCGCTGGCCCGCGCGCTGGCAAGCAGCCCGGTCTGGGCGAAATTCGCGCGCGCCGCGCTGGTCGTGCGTGGCGGGGCCACCCCGCGGCTGGCCATCGCGGGGGTGTTCGATGCGGCCGACGCGGCGCGGTTACGCAACCTGCACAAACGCCTTCAGCACGATCTGCCGCGGCTGCGCCATGTCAGCTACGAACAGGCCCAGGCCGATTGCCTGACGCTCGCGCGCGCGTTGCAGGATCGTTTTGACGCGGCGGCCCGCGACAGGTTCCACTACATGGCGATCCCGCGCGGCGGCCATATCGTGCTGGGCATGCTGGCCTATGCGCTGGATCTGCGCGCCGCGCAGCTGGCCCCCCCGCCATCGCCCGACACGCCGCTGGTCGTGGTCGATGACTGCGCGCTCAGCGGCGCACGGCTCAAGGGGCTTCTGCCCGGGCTTGCGGGCGAGGCGCTGGTGTTTGCCCCGCTCTATTCCCCCGCCGGTCTGCGCCGCGCCATCATCGCGCAGGAGCCGCGCGTGATCGACTGCCTGAGCGCGCAGGATCTGGAGGATGACGCCCCGGCGCAACTCGGCGAGAAACATGCCGCCTGGCAGGCGTTCGAGCGGAAGATCCGCGGCGATATCGGCTACTGGTACGGGCGCTGCGCCCCCCTTGGCTTTGCCTGGAACGAGCCCGACAGCGGCTTCTGGAACCCGGCGGTCGAAGCGCGCGAGAAGGAGTGGAACCTGCTGCCCCCCGAGGCCTGCCTGAAAACCCAGATCGGCTGGGACGCGGGGGCGGGGGCGCGCATCCAGGTGAATGCGGACGGCCCCGGCCCTATCCAGGCGGCCGAGGGTGTGGTCTACGCGGAGATCGACGGCACGCTGCTGATCGGGGATGCGGCGACAGGCCAGACCCATGCGCTCGACGGTGTGGGCGCGGATATCTGGCGTGCGCTGCTCGCCACCGGCACCACCGAGGCCGCGCGCGCGCGCCTCGGTGCCGACTATGATGTCGATGAGGCCACGCTCACCCGCGAGGTCGCGGCCTTCACCGAAACCCTGGTCACGGCCGGTCTGCTGATGCAGGGCCGCGCGCGCGGCACCCCGCCTTCTGGCGCCGGTACATCTCGTGGATCCGGATCGCCTCGACCATCCGGGCAAAGGTCTTGATGCGGGCCATGGCCTCTTCGGGCGGGGGCTGGCGGATCGCGGCGCGCAGCGCCGGCATGTCCAGCCAGGGACAGTCGGGATCGAAGCGGCCGGCATCCGCGTCGCGGGCCAGGCTGCGCCACCACGCCATCCGGTCATCCTGCCGCTTCTTTTCATTGGCGACATCGGCCTTCTTCACGCCCTCTGGCAGGACATCCCTGAAACTGCCCCGGATCAGCGCGCGCGGCAGCCCGTCGCCAAAGCGGATCACGGGCGGCAGGCTCAGGACGAATTCCATCACCCGCCGGTCGGTCAGCGGGTAGCGGTATTCGAACCCGTGCGGTGCCGACCAGGCAGCCCAGCTTGCCATCCGCTCGCCGATATGGCCATTGAGCACGACATTGCGCATGAAGGCATCGGCATCTCCGCGCAGGCGGATCGCGGGCTTGCCCGCATACCGGGCGGCCTGTTCTTTCATCGCCTGCGACGGAAAGGCCCCCGCACTGTAGAGATGGGTGATCGGGTCGAACCGGCGATAGAGCGCATCGGGCAGAAGTGGCACAACCGCCTTGTTCCAGACGAAGGCCGGCACCTGCCGTGGCCCGCCGCCATGGCGCCGCACCATTCTGAGCAGCGTGCGCAGCTTGCCCCGGCGCAACATCCAGGCCAGATGCCCCGCGCCATGGCTGGAGAACACCTCATCAGCGCCCCAGCCTGACAGCATCACGCCCAACCCGTCGGTGCGTGCCTGGTCCAGGACAGGCAATTCGTCGATCAGATCGACAGTGCCCTGCAACTCCATCGGCCGGGCCGCCAGCGCCTCGTAATCCTGCGCCGAAGAGGCGCCGAAGCGCGCCGGAACATCGAGCGCCGCGCACTGCGCCGCGATTACGCGCCGCTCATCGCGGTCGCCCATGTCGGGATAGGCCGCATCCAGGGGGGGCGACCAGGTATAGGCCGCGGTCAGCGCGCGCCCCTGATCGTGCAACTGCCGCGCGGCAAGCGTGGTGACCAGTGTGGAATCGATGCCACCGCTGAAATGCGCGCCCACAGCCGCGTCTGCGGGCAGGCGCGCGCGCACGGCCGCGTCCGTCAGCGCGCGCAATTCCTCATGCGCCGCGGCGCGGGTGATGCCGCTGCGTTGCGCAATCGCGCCCGGGTTCCACCAGCGCTGGCGGGTGACGCCCGCGCGCGTGATGCGCACCCAATGGCCCGGCCCCACGTTCTCGACCCCCGCCACGAAGCTTTCGAGAAGGAACTCATGCGGGTTGCGCAGGTGGCGGGCGATGCGCAGCTCATCAAGCGGCCAGTCGAAATCGTCGAAGGCCACCATCCCCGGCAGCAGCGTGGCGAAGATCACTGTGTCCCCGCGGCGCGTCCAGAACAGCGGGCGCGCGCCGATATGGTCGCGCGCAAGGAAGATCTCGCCGCGGTCGCGGTCATGGATGGCAAAGCCGAAATCGCCGTTCATCCGCGCCAGACACTCGGGCCCCCAGCGCCGGTAGGCATCGAGGATCAGCCGCGCGTCAGAGGGCCCCGCCCCCCCCAGCGCGCGCGCCAGATCCGCGCGGTTGTAAAGCCGCGCATCGGCGAGCAGGGTCAGCGCGCCCTCCTGCAGCGGCTGGGTTGCAGGCGCACCACCCATCCCCATGGCGTGATGGCCATAACCCGACGCCCCCGCGACCAGGCTGTCGCTGCGCGCGCAGCGCCCCGGGCGCAGGGCGTCAAAGGCCCGCGCGAAGGCTGCCGCGTCCACGGGCCTGCCCTCGAAGCTCACGCGCCCCAGAATGAATCCCATTGCCGCTCCAATCCCTTGCAGAAAACACGTTCTGTTTATAGGTTCCGGGTAAATTTTTGCCGTTCTATCTGCCTAATCCCTTCAGGAAAAGACACCCGCATGTTCCGGCGTCTCCGAAATTTTCTCGGCCAGCCCCGCCCCCGCCGGAAACTTCTGGTGGAAACCACGGCAGAGCTTCTGCGCGCCTGGTGGCTGGTGCGGCGCCACCCTTTCAACGCCTATGCCGCGACACT
>SLQN01000008.1 GCA_007131465.1 Paracoccaceae bacterium | reverse complement strand
CGCGCGGACCATGGCATCTACATGCTGGGGGATGGGCGGGTGAACATGGCCGGGCTGGACCCGCAGGGCATCCGCGTCACGTCACGGGCCGTGGCAGAGGTTTTGCGCGACAGGTGAAGCCCGAGGCGGGGCGTTCGCGGCAGCGGGATCAGAACAGCGTTCCCTGATCCGGGGCGGATGGGGCGGGTTTTCCACCCTTCGCCGTCTTCTGGGGCAGCGCGGCAAGGCGCGTATCCGCGAACTCGATCTCCAGCAGACGCGCATTTGCGGCCTGACTTGCCTCGGTCAGCACATGGCCTGCCTCGTCGCGGATCACGGCGTATCCGCGCTTCAATGTGGCCGGATATCCCATTGACTGGCGCAACCGCTCCAGCGCCGCAAGCCGCCGGTTTTCATTTTCCAGCCGCGCCGCGACAGCGCGGGTCGCGCGGGTCGCGCGGTCCGCCACCCGCTCGCGCGATTTGTCGATCTGGAAGCGGATCGTCGTCGCGCGCAGGCCCGCGGAGGTGCTGTGCAACTCCCCCCGCTTGGCCGTGATCAGCGCGCGCAGCGACCCGGGAAACCGCTCGCCCCATTGATCAAGCCGCTGGATCGCGGGTGCAAGCAGGGCCTCGGCGCGCGGCAAGGCGCGCGACAGGTCCGCAAGGCGCTGGCGACGCTGGGTCACGATCTGGCCGCCCGCGCGGATCAGCCGCGCCTCGAGCCCCGTCAGATGCCCCATGAGATCGGCCTGAACAGGCACGGCAATCTCTGCCGCAGCAGTGGGCGTGGGCGCGCGCTGGTCGGCAGCGAAGTCAATCAAGGTGGTGTCGGTCTCATGCCCCACGGCAGATATCAGCGGGATCTTGCTGGCGGCAGCAGCGCGCACCACGATCTCCTCATTGAAGCCCCACAGATCCTCGATCGAGCCGCCACCACGCGCCACGATCAGGAGATCAGGGCGCGGGATCGCGCCACCCTCCGGCAAGGCATTGAAGCCCGCAATGGCGCGCGCGACCTGCGCCGCGCAGGCCTGCCCCTGCACCGCCACGGGCCAGATCAGCACATGCACGCCAAAGCGGTCCTGCAACCGGTGCAGGATGTCGCGAATCACAGCGCCCTGGGGCGAGGTGATGACCCCGATCACGCGCGGCAGCGCAGGCAGGCGTTGCTTGCGGTCGGGCGCGAACAGCCCCTCGGCGGCCAACGCGGCCTTGCGCTTTTCCAGCATCGCCATCAGCGCGCCCGCGCCCGCAGGCTCGATGCTTTCCACCTGAAGCTGGTATTTCGATTGCGGCGCGAAGGTCGTCAGGCGACCCGTGGCAATGACCTCCATCCCCTCTTCGGGGCGCACGGCCATGCGCGCGACCTGCCCTTTCCAACTGACCGAGGCGATGACCGCGCGGTCATCCTTGAGGTCGAAATACATATGCCCTGTGCGCGCCACCACCACGCGCCCGACTTCACCCCGCACGCGCACCCGGCCAAATTCGCCTTCCAGAACGCGTTTCACGGCGCCCGAAATCTCGGAGACCGAAAATTCGGGCGTGTTGCTGGTGGGCTCGTCGATCAGGGACATTGCGCCTCGTGCTTGTCATGGGCCTGTGCGCACCCTAGAACGCAGGCGCGGATGTGCCAAGAGAGGGCGGGCAATGAATATACTGGTGCTGGGCAGCGGCGGGCGCGAACATGCCCTTGCCTGGGCGATCCTGCAGAACCCCAAATGCGACCGGTTGATCTGCGCACCCGGCAATGCCGGGATGGCGGCACTTGCGGAATGTGCCGATCTGGATATCTGCGATGGCAGCGCCGTGGTCACGTTCTGCGAAGAGAATGCCGTGGATTTCGTTGTGATCGGACCCGAAGCGCCGTTGGCCGCAGGCGTGGCCGACAGGTTGCGGGCCGTGGGGATCAGTTGCTTTGGCCCCTCAAAGGCGGCGGCGCGGCTGGAGGCGTCCAAGGCCTTCACCAAGGAAATCTGCGCCGCCGTCGGCGCACCCACGGCCGCCTATGCCCATTTGACAGACGCCCAAGCCGCGCGCGCGCATATCCGGGCCAATGGCGCGCCGATTGTCGTCAAGGCCGATGGGCTGGCCGCTGGCAAGGGCGTCATTGTCGCGATGACCGAAGCCGAGGCGCTGGATGCCGTTGAGACCATGTTCGGCGGCGCGTTCGGCAGCGCCGGGGCCGAGGTTGTGATCGAGGAGTTCATGGACGGCGAAGAAGCCTCGTTCTTTGTGCTGGTCGATGGCGAGACCTGCGTGGCCATTGGCACGGCGCAGGATCACAAGCGCGTGGGCGACGGCGATACCGGCCCGAATACTGGGGGCATGGGGGCCTATTCCCCCGCGCCTGTGCTGAGCGATACGATTGCCGAGGCAGCCCTTGCGCAGATCATCCGCCCCACCATGGCCGAAATGGCGCGGCGCGGCATGCCCTATCAGGGGGTGCTTTATGCCGGGCTGATGATCCGGGACGGGCTGCCCCGCCTTGTGGAATACAATGTGCGCTTTGGCGACCCGGAATGTCAGGTGCTGATGATGCGGCTTGGCGCTCAGGTGCTGGACCTGATGCTGGCCTGCGCCGAAGGACGGCTGGATCAGGTCGCGGTCAACTGGGCCGATGACCACGCTGTAAGCGTCGTCATGGCGGCGCAGGGCTATCCGGGGGACTATGCCAAGGGCAGCGTGATCGCGGGGCTGGAGGATTGTCCGGATGACAGCTTCCACAAGGTGTTTCACGCAGGCACGCGGCTGGAAGGCGGTCAGGTGCTGGCCAATGGCGGGCGGGTGCTGAATGTGACTGCGCGCGGGGCCACGCTGGCCGAGGCGCAGGCCCGCGCCTACGGGATGGTGGACCGGATCGACTGGCCGGATGGATTTTGCCGCCGCGATATCGGCTGGCGCGCGCTCTGAGGCGTCAGACCCCGACCTCGGGGCCGGGGCACAGGAGCGGGCGGGTAGAGCGCTGCACCTCATAGAGTTCGGTGCTTTCGCCCCCGCCCATGAAGCGCGCATTCAGCCCGGCATCGCCGCGCCAGAAGATCCAGCAATGTTCCTGTCCGGGTTCGTCGTCATAGATGAAGCAGATCTGTTCATCGCGGGGGAACCAGCTTCCCTCGCGGCATTCGTCGCCCATGAAGGCCCATGTCGTGCGGCGGCCGGGGCGGAATTCCTCGATGCCGTAGGGCATCCCGTCAATCCCGAAGGTCAGTGTCCGCCCCGTCACATAGGCCTCGAACTCCTCCACGCTCATCGGGGTCTGGCCGAGGGCGGGAAGGCCAAGGCAGGCCAGAAGGGCCACGCGGGCGAACAGGGTCATCGGCTTTCTCCTTCGGCATGGGCCAGCACTTGTGCAACCCGCCTGTCCATCATCTTGAACCACAAGGGCGGGATCAGTGCAATCGCCCCCATGGCCGGAAGGCTGTAGGGCAGCATCGGCATAGTCGTGTCCAACCGCAGCGCCGGGTAGATGCGCGCAGGATGGGCGTGATGGTCGGAATGGCGGGTCACGTTCACGGTCATCAGCGACGTGAACCAATGCGGGCTGTTCCAGCTATGATGCGCGGCCTGCGGCGCGTAGCTGCCATCGGGCAGCTTGCGGCGCGCCAGCCCGTAATGTTGCAGGTAATCCACCATCGCATGCTGCAGCTGCGCATAGGCCGCAAGACCCAGCAACGCGGCAACCCCGGCCCCACCCGCCGCCCATCCGGCAAGCGCCAGCATGCCAGCCGCGCCGCCGATATAGGTGACATAGGGGTTCATCCGGCCCGACAGCGCGGCGCGGGCCTGCTCGATGCGGAACCCCTCGCGCAGATTGCCCCACAGGCTGCGCGGGACATAGCGGTAGAAACTGGTCCCCAGCGGCGGGAAATTGGGGTCCTTCGGCGTGGCGACATGGGGGTGATGCAAGAGCCTGTGCGATGTCGTGACATGGCCATAGAGCATCGAGATGAAAACCCATTTGCCAAGATTGAACAGCCCACGCTGCGGGCGGTGGATAAGTTCATGCGCATTGGCGATGCTGACCTGCCCGAAATAAAGGCCAAAGGCCAGGAACGCCGCTACCCGATCTGCCCCGCCAAGGCCGGTTTGCCCTGCCACGGCCAGAATGCCGCCTGCCATCAACCCGAAATGCGCCAGCGCCAATCCGACCGACAGCGCGTTGGCACCGCGTGCTGTCGCGTCTGGGTCGGCGGGGGCAGTTCTCCAGCGCACCAACTCATCCGCGAGAAAGGCAATCACCGACACATAGGCCAGCGCCGCCCAGACCCAGACCCCGCCGTGAACTGCGCCAAGGGCAAGCAGGATGACCGGCGCAAGCGCGGCAAGGATGAAGGGCAATAGCGGCATGGTAGGTGCGTCCCGAGAGTCTGGCCCAGATATAACACGCGCCCGGCACATGCACAGCCGCGCCGAATGTCGCGCGCTGCTTTTCAACGCCCGGCACATGCTATAGCTCTGGGCGCAGCGCAGGACACAGGTCAGCACGAGGGTCAGGGCATGTCGTTTTTCAAGAAGATGAAAGAGCGCATGTTTCGCGCCTCCTCGAAACTCGATGACGGGCTGGAAGCGCTGGTCGAGGGAGAGGCCGCCGCGCCGGAGGCGCCGGTCGAGACGCCGCAACCACCATCCGAACCCGCCAAGCCCGGCCTGCTGGGCAGGGTGCTGGGGCGCAGCGAGGCCCCGCGCAGGGTGCTGGACGACGAGATGCTGGAAAGCCTAGAGGAATTGCTGATCCAGTCCGACATGGGCGTGGAAACCGCGATGCGTGTCAGCGCGAACCTTGCCGAGGGCCGGTTTGGGCGCAAGCTCTCCGTGCCCGAGATCAAGGCCGCGCTGGTGCAGGAAATTGCCCGGATCATGGACCCTGTGGCCCGGCCCATGCCGCTTTATCCTGCGCGCCCGCAGGTGGTGCTGGTGGTGGGCGTGAATGGCGCAGGCAAGACCACGACCATCGGCAAGCTGGCCAGCCAGTTCCGCGCGGCAGGCAAATCCGTGATGATCGCGGCGGGTGACACGTTCCGCGCCGCCGCCGTGGAACAGTTGCAGGTCTGGGGCGACCGTGCAGGCGTGCCGGTCATGACCGCGCCCGAAGGCTCGGACCCGGCAAGCCTTGCGCATGATGCGCTGTCGCGGGCACGGGCGGAAGGGGTTGATCTGTTGATGATCGACACGGCCGGGCGATTGCAGAACCGCGCCGACCTGATGGAGGAACTGGCCAAGATTCTGCGGGTCCTGCGCAAGCTGGACGCGGACGCCCCGCATAATACCCTGTTGGTGCTGGATGCGACCACGGGGCAGAATGCCCTCAATCAGGTCGAGATCTTCCGCAAGCTCGCGGATGTCACGGGGCTGGTCATGACGAAACTGGACGGAACAGCCCGCGGTGGTGTTCTGGTCGCGCTGGCGGACAGGTTCGGCCTGCCGATCCATGCCATCGGTGTGGGCGAGCAGATCGACGATCTGCAACCCTTCGACCCCGAGGAATTTGCCGCAGCCCTTGTCGGGACCGATCTTCAGGCGTGACCGGTCGCCCCCGACAACATGCGCGGATCAACGCCGATCTGATCCAGCGCCGCGCCCCATTTGCCTGCATCCGGGGTAGTAAACAGCATCTGTGGCGCTGCATCGGCCAGAAGCCATCCGCCCGCCTGGATCTCGGTTTCCAGTTGCTGCGGCCCCCAGCCGGCATAGCCCAGCGCAACCAGCGCCTGCCCCGGCCCCTGTCCGCGCGCCATGTCCACCAGAACCTCTGTCGAGGTGCTCAGCGTGATATCATCGGTAACCTGCATGCTGCCCTCCGCGCTGAAGAAATCGGGGGAATGCAGCACGAACCCGCGCGAGGTCTCGACCGGTCCACCGTAATGCACCGGCGCGTCCTGCACGGCATCGCCAAGCCCGGTTGCTGCCTGAGCCTGCGCAATCTCCAGATGCTCCAGCAGTTTTGCCAGACGCAGGTCCGGCAGGGGCTTGTTGATGATGATGCCCATCGCCCCGTCATCCGAATAGGCGCAGATCAGCACCACCGAATGGGCGAATCGGGGATCGGGCATCGCAGGCATGGCGACAAGAAGTTTGCCGGTCAGATCGGTCATCGGGCCTCGGGTCATGCGTGTTTCGTTGCAGCATGCCCGTGGCCGGACCTGTTGCCAAGGGCGGCCCGGCGCTCCAAGCGCAAAAACTGGTCACGGCGGCGACAAGTCGCGCCCTTGTGACTTCCCTTTTGACGGGCAAAGCGGATTAAACGGAAATATGAAAATCTTTTGTTCTGTCCTTGCACTCTGCGCTGCGCTGTTGCCTGTTGCCGCCCCGGCGCAATCGCCGCGTCTGGGCGAGATCATCGACGCGCGCATGCGTCCCGGCTGGCAGACCGAACGCGGAACGCACATGGCGGCGCTGCATATCCGGCTTGCCGGCGACTGGATGACCTATTGGCGCCACCCCGGCGAAAGCGGGATCGCGCCGCAGTTGAATGTCGCGGGGTCGCGCAATCTGGCGAATGCGCGCATTCACTGGCCTGAACCACGGCTTTATTTCAAGGCAGGTCAGGCGAGCATCGGATACATGCGCGATGTTATCCTGCCGATCGAACTGACCCCGGAAGACCCCGGCTTGCCGCTTGAACTGGACGCGCGACTTTTGATCGGCGTCTGTGACGATATCTGCATCCCGGTCGATCTGGCCCTGACGTTGAACGTCCATGACACCGGTCGCCCCGACGGGATGATCGCGACAGCTCTGACTCGCAAGCCACGCCTTGCCAGACAGACCGGACTACAGACCGTGTCCTGCACTGTGACCCCTGAGGATCGCGGCATGCGGCTGAGCGTCAGCATGACCTTGCCCCCGCAAGGGCAAGAGGAATTCGCCTTGGTGGAGATGGCGGGCAGCGCTGTGTCCAGCCGTGCGATGCCTTCGCAGCGAATGGGCGACACCATCACCGGGCACAGCCTGCTGCGCCTGAACCCCGGCGATGCGATCGACCGTTCTGCCGTGCGCACCAGCATCATCAGCGAAAACGGGGTTGTCCAGCATCAGGGCTGCGCGCTCTCGGACTGAGCGGTCTTCTCCCGCGTTGCCCACCACAGACCCAGCGCCCCGATCAGCCAGACAAACGTCAGCCCCAGTGCCGACCCGCCCAGAAACAGCGCGAATGCGCTACGCAGCGGGGTCTCGGTCCAGCCTGCAATTGCGCCAATCCAGCCCGGCAGACCGCCCGATACCATCACCATACCCATGGTCACGCCGAACCACGCAACCAGTGCCAGCGCCGCCAGAAGTGGCGCGAGCGCGACGCCGCGCGCGGGTTGCGACAAGGCCCGGCGCAGCGACACCATCTGCAGGCGCATGTCATGCCCGATGGCCAGCACCGCCGGGACCAGCAGCAGCACGATGAACATGCCAAAGCCCAGCCCGTAGACCAGCGTGATGACGGTCGGTTTGAGGAAAGCCGCTTGCGTCGAATTCTCGAACATCAGCGGTGTCAGGCCAAGAACCGTGGTCAAGGTGGTCAGCAGCACCGGACGCAGGCGGTCGCAGGTGGCGTCAATGATCGACGGGATCAGGCCGCGGTCGCGCGCATATTGATCGACGGTCGTCACCAGCACGATGGAATCGTTGATGATGATCCCGATCATGCCCATCACGCCCACGATGGAAAACAGCGACATCGCCATGTCCCAGCTCATATGCCCATAGATCACGCCGATCAGGCCAAAGGGGATCACGGCCATGACGACAAAGGGGCGCATCCAGCTGGAGAACACCCAGGCAAGCGTCAGGTAGATCAGGATCAGGCACAGCGCGACCCCGATCACGGCATCCGTCAGAAACTCCTGTTCCTGTTCGGCCTGCCCCGACAGGCGGGTCGTGATTCCGAAATCGGCCTCCAGATCGGGCAGGATGCGTTCGCCGATCAGGCGCGTGACTTCGCGTGCGCGGGCCGGGTCATCCTCGGACAGATCCCCCGAGACAGTCACCACCCGGACCCCGTTTTCGCGCCGGATCGTGGAAAAGCCCTGCCGCTCGGACACCGAGACGATGTCGCCCAGCGGCACAAAGCTGCCCCCCGATGTGCGCATCATCATGCTTTCCAGGAAATCCGCCGCGCGTTCGGATTGCGGCACTTCCACCCGGATGCGGCCTGTGCGCAGACCATCGGGAAAGGTCGCGGCCTCGATGCCCGACAGACGGTTGCGCAGGTCGCGCGACAGGACCTCGACCGTGAAGCCCAGCGCCTGGCCCTGCGGCGTCAGTTGCAGCAGCAGTTCCTGCTTGTCATAGGGCAGGTTGTCTTCCAGCCCCGTGATCTCGGGAAAGGGCAGAAGGGCGGCCCGCAATGCATCCGACGCGGCCTTGAGCGTCTCGGAATCCCCCCCGCTGAGGTCCACCGAGATCGAATCGCCCCCCGGTCCGCTACCCCATGAGCGGAAGCTGAACTCTTCCAGCCGCGGATGCGCCTGAACCTCATCCTGCAACGCCGACGCGAAGGCAAAAGAGGACAGGCTGCGCAAATCGGCGTCCACCAGATCGATCGAGATCGCCCCCAACAGATCGCCGTCCTTGTTCTCGGCCGAAGCCAGCGGTCTGCCCGCATGGCCGCCCAGTTCGGTCATGGTGAAGATGACGGGGTTCATGCCGCTTTCGGCTTCCAGCCGGGCGGCAAGCGCGTTGGTCGCGCGCTGCAACTCGCGCAGCATGTCGCGCGTGTCGTCCCGGGTCGCGCCATCGGTCATGACGATATTGCCGGTGATCGAGCCCTGTTCGGGCGGGTTGAAGAAGCGAAACGGCAGGTCCCCGCGCACCAGATGCGCGGTCTGCACTGTCAATAGCGCGATCAGCCCTGCAATGACCGGATAGCGCGCGGCGATCACGAATGTCATGAAGGGACGAAAAAGCCGCTCGCGCGTCCAGCGAAAGCCCCGATTGACCTGACGCGATGGCCAGTCATACCAGCGTTCCTTCAGCCCGCTGGCAATCGCATGATACATGTGATTGGGCAGGATCAGGAAACACTCGACCAGCGACGCGATCAGGACCGCGATCACGGTCAGCGGAATATCGGCAATCAGCGACCCGAACCGCCCCCCCACAAGGATCAGCGCGCCAAAGGCAAGAATGGTGGTCAGTGTGGCCGCAAAGACCGGTTGGGCCATGCGTGTGGCCGCATTCTCGGCCGCCTGTGCTGGCGTCTCGCCCAATTCTCGGGCGCGATAATCGGCATGTTCGCCCACCACGATGGCATCATCGACGACGATCCCCAGCGTGATGATCAGCGCAAACAGCGAAATCATGTTGAAGCTGAGCCCCATGAGATACATGAAGGCAATCGCGGCCAGCATGGCCGCCGGAATGCCTGCTGCCACCCAGAACGCCGTGCGGGCATTCAGAAACAGGAACAGCAGGATCACGACCAGCCCAAGCCCCATCAGCCCGTTCTTGACCAGAATCGCGATCCGCCCCGAAATGAATTCGGCCCGGGTCGAGGTCAGTTCGATCCGCGTGCCTTCGGGCAGGTTGCGGTTCATCTCATCCGCGACGGCCTGCACCCGGGCCTGAATGGCAATGGCGTCGCCGCGTTCGGACCTGTCGACACGCAGCGCAATCGCCGGGTCTTCGCCGACCCAGAAGCCCCGCTCGCGGTCAATCCCGCCCGCGCTGACATCCGCCACATCGCCGACCCGCAGCACTGTGCCATCGGGGCGCGTGCGCAGCGCGATTTCGGCGATATCCTCAGCGCTGCGGCGTTCGGTCCCGGTGCGCACGCGGGAGGTCCCGGACGACACTTCGCCCGACGGGTCGGTGCTGACCGTGCTGCGGATCGCCTGCGAGATGTCGGCCATCGTCAGGTCATGTTCGATCAGATTGCGCGTGGGCACTTCGACCGTCACCTCGGCGCTGGCAACGCCGCGAATGGTGGTGCGGGTGATCCCTTCGTTATACAGCCGCGCGGCGAATTCATCCGCGAAGCGCGCCAGTTGTTCCACCGCGACAGGCCCCGTGACAATCACGTTTGTCACCCGGTCGGCCCAGTTCGACCGGCGCGTGACCGGGTCTTCCGCATCGTCGGGCAGGTTCGAGACGACATCGAGCGCCGATTGCACATCGGTATTGCCGCGCGCCATGTTCCAGCCCGTCTCGAATTCTATCGTGAAGGACGCGCGCCCCTCGCGCGATTGCGCGGTGACCTGCGTCACCCCCTCGACCGCCTGCAACGCCGGGCCGACCAGTTGCACGATGCCGCGATCCACATCCTCGGCCCCTGCCCCCGGCCAGCGGATATCGACCGAGACATTGTCAACAACCACATCCGGGAAGAACTGCGCCCGCATCTGCGGAATGGCCGCCAGCCCGGCCACCAGCATGACGACAAGCAGCAGGTTGGCGGCGGTCTTGTGGCGGGTGAAATATCGAAACAGACCCAGCGCCTGCACGGCCAGCCTGTCCTTGGTGCTGCGCAATGGCGTCATCGTTCAGCCTCCGCTTTGCGGACGTCCGCCGCCGTTTTCCAACCGCTCCAGCATCGATGCAGGCACGGCCTCTTCGGAAAGCTGCGCGATCATGCGCGCGCGCACGGGTTCGGGCATACGGGTATTGCCTTCAACCTGTGCGATCAGCCGCGCGCGGCGTTCGGGGTCGAGTGTCACCATCTCGGGGGTTTCGACCACCACCTCGCCGCTGCTGGTTTCGCGCTGCGGGCGCACAAGGATGCCCGCGCCAAGATTTGGGCCTATCTCGCGCACGATTTCCTGCCCCGCAAGGTGGCTGGCATCAATCAGGACGCCGTCGCCTTGCCTGCGCAGAACAGTTACAGGAACGGCCTCCAGCCGGTCTTCGGAGTTTATCACCAGGACGTTTCCGGCCGGGTTCACAGCACTCGCAGGCAAAAGCGCCACGTCCTGCAAAGCGGGTTCCTGCAGACGCACGGTCACGAAATCACCGGGCCGAAACCCGCGCGGCGCTGTCAGTTCGACAAACAGACGCCGTCCGCTCTGCCCCTGCTCTACTGTCGCAGAGGCCCGCAAGACCTGCCCCGGCGACGTGATCTCGAAGCCCGCGACTTCCAGCGCAACCTCGGCCTCGGCACTCAGCAGTCGGCCTGCGTCGTCGATCAGCCGCAGATATTGCGCCGTCGAGACGCGCACCGACACTTCCAGATCCTCGGGGTCGATGATGCGGGCAAGCTGGTCCTGCGTGCCCACGATGCCGCCCTCGACGATGGACACATCGGCCAGAGTGCCGCTGAAACTCGCATAGACCCGCGTGTCGGCCAATCGCCGCTCGGCCTCGGCAAAGGAAATCTGCTGACGCTCCAACGCGCTCTGGGCCTGATCGCGGCGCGCTTCCGCCTGCGCTTCGGCCTGCCTGCGGCTGACAAGCGCCTGCCGGGCCGAGGACAAGGCCAGTTCGGCCTCTTCCAGCGCCGCTTCGGTGGACACGCCGCGCTCTGCCAGCCCCTGCCGCCGCTCCAGCGCGCGCACGCGCAGGTCATATTGCGCCCGCGCTGCGGCCACATCCTCGGCGGACAGATCCAGCGCGCGGGTGGCATCGCGCAATTCCGCCTCGGCACGCGCAAGATCGGACGCGGCAAGTGCGCGGGCGGATTCGGCGTCAGACGGGTCTATGCGGAACAGAAGTTGCCCCTCCGCAACCTCGGCCCCGTCCTCGAAGCCCGGGGCCACTTCCAGCACCTGCCCACCCACCGGAGCGCGCAATTCCAGCGACCTTCGGGTGCGCACCTCGCCAAAGGCAGCCAGAACCGGCGTCACCTCGCCGGGTGTGACCGTCAGCGCACGCACGGTAAAGACGCGCTCGCGCCCGCCCTGCCCCGGCCCGCCACTGGGGGCCTCAGCACGGGTCTGGATTGCAGAGACCAGCGTGTAACCCGCATAGGCCAGGGCCGAAATCGACAGGGCAGCAAAGAACAGCGCAATCAGGCTGCGGGTCAGAAAACGCATGACGACTCCGGGTCCAAAGACATTGGCATAGGTCTGTTACGCGGGACGGGCCGCGATGGTTCATTATCCGCTAACGCATCTGCGCGTCACTTCCGTCGCAAATGCTCATCCAGACGCGGAAAAATCTCGACAAAGTTGCAGGGACGGTGGCGATAGTCGAATTGCGGCAAGAGGATTTCGTCCCATGCATCCCGGCATGCCCCGGGCGAACCGGGCAGCGCGAACAGATAGGTTCCCTGCGCCACCCCCGCACAGGCCCGCGACTGGATCGCTGATGTGCCGATCTTCTGCATCGAAATGATGGTGAAAACCGTCCCGAACGCATCGATCTCTTTCTCGTAGACATCGCGATGCGCCTCGACCGTGACATCGCGCCCGGTCAGGCCCGTGCCGCCCGTGGACAGGATCGCATCTATCCCGGCATCAGCGCACCAGTCCCGCAGGCGCGCGGCAATCTGGTCACGTTCATCCCGCACGATATCGCGTGCAGCAAGCACATGGCCCGCCTGCGCAATACGATCGACCAGCGTATCGCCGGACTTGTCCTGCGACAGATCGCGCGTATCCGAGACTGTCAGCACAGCAAAACGCACTGGCATGAAGGGCTTGGTGTCGTCGATACGGCTCATGGCAATGTCCTGAGTTTGGCCTGAAGCGCCAGCAGGTCGGCCCAGGCCTCGCGTTTGGAGGGCGGGTTGCGCAGCAGGTAGGCGGGATGCAGCATCGGCAGGACAGGCCGGTTCGCCATCATGTGCCACTGGCCCCGCAGGCGGGTTATACCGACGCTGGTCTCCAGCAATGTCGCGGCCGAAATGCGCCCCATCAGGACCACGATATCGGGCGCGGCCAGTTCGATATGGCGCAGCACGAAGGGGCGGAACATGGCGCGTTCCTCGGCACTGGGGTCACGGTTCTGCGGCGGACGCCAGGGCAGGATATTGGTGATGTAGACAGCCCGCGCCGGGTCCGGGTGGTCGCGGCGCAGGTCGATGGCAGCCAGCATCCGGTCCAGAAGCTGCCCGGCCTCGCCCACGAAGGGCTGGCCCTGCCGGTCTTCCTCGCGCCCCGGCGCTTCGCCCACGATCATGACCTTTGCGTCAGCGCGCCCGGCGGCAAACACGCAATTTCGTGCGCCCTGCCGCAGGTCGCAATGCGGAAATGCGGCAACGGCCTGTTCCAGCGCCACGAGATCGGGCGCGGCGGTGGCCATGTCCTGTGCCACCTGCACCGGATCTGCTGCGCCTGCGGCGGCGACTGCGGCAGGGGTGGGGGCGGGCTGGGCTGCAGGT